>JALEIQ010000213.1 GCA_022769795.1 Clostridiales bacterium | reverse complement strand
AAAACGGCCTGATCTGCGAAAAGGAAGGCATGGAGTTCTTCCTGACGGCCGATACCATTGTGATGAGCGTTGGCATGACCTGCCGCAATGAGATTCAGGCCCAGATGGAGGGCCGGGATATTGCATTTTACCGCGTGGGCGATTGCCAGGCCATTGGCAACGCGCTGAAGGCGTTCCAGCAGGGCTATGAAGTAGCCGAGAAAATTTGAGGAGGGGGAACACATGGAAACGTTTCGCCGGGCAATCATTACCGCGCCGGAAACCATTGAGCTTGAACGGGTTGAAAAGCGCGAGCCCATGGAGGGGGAAGTGCGCATTGCCGTGAAGGCCAGCGCGGTTTGCGGAAGCGATATGCACATCTATTCGGGCAGGCATCCGTATGTAAAGCTGCCCACTACCATTGGCCATGAATTATCCGGCGTGGTTGAGGCGGTGGGCGCCGGAGTGAAAACCATATGCGTGGGCGACCGCGTTTGCGTGGAGCCGCTGATTACCTGCGGCAAGTGCTGGTATTGCCTGCATGGTCGTTATGACTATTGCGAAAACCTGAGGCTAAAATACCGCAGTAATAACAGCGGCTATGCGGATATTTACTATGCGGAGGAACGCTGGTGCCACAAGCTGCCGGAAAACGTGAGCTTTGAGGAAGGCGCGTTGATGGAGCCGCTGGCCTGTACCGTTCACGCGGCCATGAAGGCCAACATTCAGCTATGCGACAGCGTGTCCGTCATGGGCGACGGGCCCATCGCGCTGATGCTGGCGCAACTGGCCGTCGCTTCGGGAGCAACGCGCGTGTATGTGCTTGGCCTGATGGAGTGCAATCTGGAGCTGGCCCGCAGCTTTGGCTGCATTCCCATGAAAAGCTGCCAGGAATCCATTGACGAGATTATCCGTCAGACGAACGGCAGAGGCGTGGACGTAGCGTTTGAGGCGGTGGGCGCGCCGGTTACCTTCAACCAGACCATCAATGTGGTGAAGCGCGGCGGGAAGGCCATCATCTTTGGCATTTTCGAGCAGGACTTCAACGCCCGTCCGCTTGTGGACGCAATGGTGCGCGAGGTGGAAGTGATCGGCACATCCAGCTACTGCTGGGATTTTCAGCGGGGGCTGGATCTGGTGGCCTCCGGGCGTGTGGATGTAAAAAGCCTTATCACGCACACCCTTCCTCTGGAGGACGTGCAGAAGGCCATGAACCTAAAGCGCAACCCGGCGGAGCAGCCGCTGAAGGTTATCCTTAAACCGTAACGGAAAGAAGGAACGTATACATGGAGTATCCTACCAAGAAATACATGACCGGTGTGGAGGGCGCCCATCGCCGCGCGGTATACAAGGCAATGGGCTTTACCGACGAGGATCTTTCCCGGCCTTTGATCGCCGTGGTGAACAGTTGGGGCGAGGTGTGCCCGGGACACTATGGGCTGAATATGCTCACCTCCAAGGTGAAGGAGGGCGTGTGGCAGAGCGGGGCGACGCCGGTTGAGTTTGGCGTAATTTCGCAGTGCGGCACGCTTACGCTGGGGCTGGACGGCATTCGCTACGACCTGTCCACCCGGGAAGTGATGAGCTTTGAGATTGAAACCATCGTTAACAGCCAGATGTTTGATGGAATCGTATTCATGACCGCGTGCGACAAGGTTGTGCCCGGCATGCTGATTGCCGCAGCGCGGCTCAACTTGCCCTCCATCGTGGTGTGCGCGGGCGTGATGAGCGCGGGCGAGCTTGACGGCGAAGCGTTCTCCCTTTCGGATTTGGATGAGCAGGTAATGGGCAGCTATCCCGTGGGAAAGGCGTCCGCGGAAAAAATCCGCCGCATGGAGGAGCAGGCCTGCCCCACGTGGGGCGCGTGCCCGTTAATGGGCACGGCCAACACCATGCAATGCCTGGCGGAGGCCGTGGGCCTGTGCCTGCCCGGCACATCGACCATGCTGGCCACCTCCAGCGAAATTCTGCGCGCGGCAAAGCATGCGGGCAATCAGATCGTTGAGCTGGTGAAAAAGGGAATCAAGGCGCGCGACGTGATGAGCCGTGAGGCTGTGGATAACATGATTATGATGATGATGGCGCTGGGCGGCTCCACCAACTCGGTGGTGCATATCCTGTCGCTGGCTCAGGAGCTGGGATATGACGATGTGGTCACGCTGGATTACATCAGCGAGATCAGCCGCCGCACGCCCTGCCTGGTGAACGTGAAGCCCAACGGCCCCTATCATCAAACGGACTTTGAAAAGTGCGGCGGCATGCCTGTGGTGATGCAGGAATTGCGTGGCCAGCTTCATACCGGCGCGCTGACCGTTACCTGCGCCACACTTGGAGAAAACCTGGACGCCGAGGAGCCGCACGAAATTGACCGCAACGTGATTTACAGCGCGCAAAAGCCCATCTCGACGGACGGCGGCATTGCCGTGCTGTATGGCAATCTTGCGCCCGGCGGCGCGATTTTGCGGCAATCCGCGCGCTACCGTGAAAACCTTGCGCATACCGGCCCAGCGAAGGTATTCGATTGCCAGGAGGACGCGCTTGAGGCGCTCCGCCAGGGAAAGATATCCCATGGCGATGTGATGGTGGTGCGCTTCGAGGGCCCCAAGGGCGGGCCCGGCATGCCGGATATCTATGCGGTGCAGGCCTCCGTATGCGGCATGGGGCTGGATAAGGATGTGGCGGTCATTACCGACGCGCGCTTCTCCGGCTTTGCGCGCGGCTTCGGCGTATGCCAGATGACCCCCGAGGCGGCGGGCGGCGGCCCGTTGGCCTATCTGCGCGACGGGGATATCATCGAGATCGACGTTGCGGGCCGCAGGATCAACGCGCTGGACGGCACGATTTTCACAACCCGCCAGCCCGCTCCCAACCCCAAGGATGATAAGGAGTATAAGGGCGTGCTCAACCTGTACAAAAAGTACGGCGGCCCGGCCAACAAGGGCGCGCGCCTGAGCTGACAAGGAGATGCGCATATGAAGAAAAAAGCGGAAACCATCGCCGAATGGGTATTGCTGATACTGATGGTTGGCACGATAATGGGCATGGGCGCGGCGCGCATGCATCAGCTTTATCTGAATGTATTCCTGGTTGCGGGCTATGTGGCGCTTGCCATATTCATGCTTGGATACCGTCTGGTCTACCGGCGCTGGTTTGTGAAGGAACAGGATGATGCGAAGCCGTAAGACAGTGGGAAAGGCTTGCGCACCTATTCCAGATTTGTTATAATTGATGTAACGATGGCAGGTAGGGGGCAATATAATGGAGGTCAACATCCAAAAGAAAACGCTTGCGCAGCAGGTTACGGAAACCCTGCGGGCGGAGATACTTCAAAACATATTGCCCTCCGGCAGCCATATTACCATTCAGAGCATTGCGCAGCGCTATAATACCTCGCCTTTGCCAGTTCGTGAGGCGTTTAACACGCTGGCGGGGGAAAACCTGCTGGAGCTGATTCCCTACAAGGGCGCGGTAATCCGCTCCATCGACAGGCTGTTCTTTGAAAATATTTATGATATTATGACGGCGCTGGAGGTATTAAGCATCGAGAGCTGTATTCAGAATTGGTCCCCGGAGCTGCGTGAAAACCTGATGGCCACAAACGAGCGCATTCGCTCGCTAAAGACGGATAAGCAGGTGCGCGCAAATTACGGGGCGCTGAATACCGAATTTCATCGCCAAATTGAGCAGTTCTACAACAACAGCGAGGCGGACGGGCTCCTTTCGCAGTATCGCAGGCTGGTGAATCTGGTGGTTGGCAACCGTTCGCGCAGCCTGGAACGGGCGCGGGAGGCCGCCGACGAGCACCAGCGGCTGATTGACGCGCTGGAGCACGGCTCGGTGAGCGAGGCGCGCACGGCCTTTTTGGAGCATGGCTATCGTTCGCGCGACGTATCGGTAGACGCGATTTTTGGCGGAACAAAGTAAGCGGACGCAGCATACAAGGCGGGCGGCGTGAAAAATGCCCCCGTCTTTTTTATACGGTTCTTGACAATATATTTGATATGTGATATTTTATCGTAAAGTGAACGAAGCGTTCCGTAACACAAACGGAGGTGAGCATATGGAAAAGGAACCGGTCTTTCACGCCGTTCAAACGTTGGTTGTGGGTAGCGGAGCGGCGGGGCTGAACGCGGCGGTCGCGCTGAAAAAACGCGGCGTAGCCAACGTGGCCGTGCTGACCGAGGGCATGAAGATGGGAACCAGCCGCAATACAGGCTCGGATAAGCAAACGTACTATAAGCTTACAACAGCGGGCGAAGGGGAAGACAGCGTCCGCCGCATGGCGCGCACGCTGTGCGCGGGCGGCGCGATGGATGGAGATTTGGCCCTGGCCGAGGCGGCGGGCAGCCTGAGATCTTTTTTTCATTTGACGGAGATTGGGGTGCCCTTTCCCGCGAGCGCCTATGGGGAATATGTGGGGTATAAAACCGATCATGACCCGTTGCAGCGCGGTACGTCGGCAGGCCCGCTCACCTCGCATTACATGACGGAAAGGCTCGAAAACGAGGCGGCTGCGTTGGGGGTAGCGGTATTTGACGGCTACCAGGTGATCGAGCTGCTTACAGAGCGGGAGCGGGTTCGCGGGCTGGTGGCGCTGATTGTGCGCGGCGAGAATGCCGGACGCTACGCCGTGTTTTCGGCGGAGAACATCGTCTATGCCACCGGCGGGGAAGCGGGCATGTATGAGGCGTCGGTGTATCCGCCCAGCCAAACGGGAGGAAGCGGCCCCGCCTTCCGGGCGGGCGCAGTTGGGAAAAACCTGACGGAATCGCAGTACGGTATCGCCTCCATTCAGTTCCGCTGGAACCTGTCCGGAACGTTTCAGCAGGTTCTGCCCCGGTATGTGAGCACCGATCAGGAGGGAGGCGACGAACGCGAGTTCCTTGACGGTTCTTTCGATACGCCGGAAAAAATGCTTCAGGCAATCTTTCTGAAGGGGTATCAGTGGCCGTTCGATCCGCGTAAGGCGGATCGGCAGGGCTCGTCCCTCATCGATATTCTGGTGTACCAGGAAACCATGCTGCGCGGCCGCCGCGTATGGCTGGATTTCCGCCGCAATCCCTCCTGCATGCGGGAGCGGGGGCTTGCGCTGGTAACCGGGGAGGCGCGCGAATATCTGGAAAAATCCGGCGCAATGCAGGCCACGCCGTTTGAGCGGCTCCGGCATATGAACCCGGCGGCGATTGAGCTGTACCATGATCACGGCATTGAGCTGGAAACGCAGATGCTGGAAATTGCCGTTTGCGCGCAGCACAACAACGGCGGTCTGGCTGGCAATGCCTGGTGGGAGAGCAATCTGCGGCATCTGTTCCCTGTGGGCGAGGTAAACGGCACGCACGGCGTGTACCGCCCCGGCGGAAGCGCGCTCAACTCAGGACAGGTGGGAAGCGCGCGCGCGGCGGAATACATCGCACACCGCTATACCGGCGCTCCGCTTGAACGCGAGGAGCTGCTGGCTCGCTGCGGAGCGCAGGCGGAAGCGGCAATCCGTTTGGGCCAGGAGGCCCTTTCAAAGCAGGGCGAGCCGCTTGACCTTGCCAAGGAGCGCAGAATGTTGGGAAGGCGCATGTCTATCTACGGCGCGCATATCCGTTCGGCTGAGGGCGTCCGTAGGGCGCTTGAGGAGCTGGACGCGCAGGAAAAGCGGGTGCTGAACGCCCGCGTGGCGTCGGAACGCTCGCTGCCGTCGTGGTACCGGCTGCGCGATTTGATGCTGAGCCAGCGTATGTATCTGAGCGCGATTCTGGATTATATCGAGCGCGGAGGCGCGAGCCGCGGCTCCTATCTTATCAGCGACAATACGGGCAAGCTGCCGCTTGAAGGGTTGGACGAGCGCTTTCGCTATGTGCTGGATGGCGAGGCGCACAGCGGCGTAATCCAGGAGGCCGTATGGAAAAACGGCGCTTGCCAATGCTCGTGGCGCCCTGTTCGGCCCATCCCGGAGGGCGATTTGTGGTTTGAAAACGTTTGGCGCGATTGGCGCGAAAACAAAATTTATGGAGGCGAGAGCAATGAATAAGATTCGGATTATGGATTTGGAAGGCGTTGAGTTTCCCGCCGGACGCAGAACGCGCGTGCTCCTGGGAGAAAACGGCGCGATCAACGGCGATTACTTCTGTCAGGGGTATGTGGTGATTTATCCTGGCGGCTCGATTCCCGAGCACGATCATGTTACGGTGGAAAGCTACACGGTGCTCAGCGGGCATGGCGAGGTGACCGTGGACGGAGAAACGCAGCCCATTGCCCAAGGGGAGATGGTATACATAGAATCCGGCAAAAAGCATGGCCTGCGAAACACAGGCGACGGCGATATGCACATGATGTTTGTATACGCGCCCAAGATGATTGTGGACCATTGGGCACAGGAGCAGAGCGGGGAACTGAAATAGGCCATACAGGCGGAAAGGAAGCAGTAACATGAAAAAGACGGCAATCGTAACAGGGGGAAGCCGCGGCATAGGCTACGGCATTGCAAAGCAGTTGGGCGAGGACGGCTACAACATTGCGATCTTGGACGTAAACGATCCGCAGGAGTACCGTGAAAACCTTGACGCGCTTGCAAACGCGGGCGTGGACTACTATTACCAGCAGGGCAGCATCACCGAAAAGGCGGATCGCGAGCGGTTCGTGGCGGCCGTGGTGGAGAAGTACGGCGATATTGACGTGCTTGTGAACAATGCCGGCGTCGCGCCGAAAATCCGCAACGACATTCTGGAAATGACGGAGGAAAGCTTCGATTACGTGGTGGGCACAAACACCAAGGGCACCATGTTTATGACGCAGCTGGTGGCCAAGCAGATGCTTACGCAGGAAGTGAAGGGCCGTCGCCGCGGCGTGATTGTAAACATTTCCTCCAGCTCTGTGGCGGTTTCTTCGGTGAGCCGCGGCGAGTACTGCATCTCCAAGGCGGGTGTGGCGATGATTACCACGCTCTTTGCCGACCGTTTGGCCGCGCATGATATTCAGGTTTATGAAATTCGTCCCGGCGTCATTGAAACGGATATGACCAGAGTGGTTCATAAGAAGTATTCGGATCTCATTGAGCAGGGCGTGTTCCCAATCGCGCGCTGGGGCCAGCCGGAGGACATTGCCACCGTGGTCAGCGCGTTTTGCAGCGATAAATTTATCTACTCCACTGGCAATTATATTGATCTGGACGGCGGGTTCCATATCCGCAAGCTGTAAGGCGGATGCATAAGGAAAGGCCGGCCGTTGACGGGTTGGACGGCCGGCCTTAATATTTTATTAAATATAAAATATTAAATATCAAATATCTTGACATTGGACTATAGGATGTGTATAATAAGGCTAACGCAGTTGGCCGGTTGGGCCAAAACAACAAATTGTGCGACGAGTGAAACCGCTCGCGCTTTGAGAAACGAAAGGAAACAGGAAAATGGAGAAGGATCGCACTGTACAAAATACCGAGGATATCGCCTTTACCAAAGTGACCTGGGGGCAGACGAAGGAGCTGGTGGGCCGGTTCTGCGTTGCCCAGTCCGACAATGTGCTGCTGAAAATTACGGAGTATTTACCGCATTTCGAGCATTCTACCCATGTGCATCCCGAGCAGGAGGAAATCATCTTTGTGCTCAGCGGCAACGCGGTATCTGAAACCGCCACGGGCCGCATTGACCTGCATCCCGGCTACGTGGCCCACGTGCCGGCCGGAGTGGTGCACGCGACCTATAATCCCTATGACGAGCCGTGCCGCTGCGTGATTATCAAAAGCCCGGCGGACAAGGATCAATTCAAAAACTAAAGGATACCGGTTTTCCGGAGAAGGAAGGGAAACGCGCGAATGGAAAATCTGCTGGCGGCACTTCGCGCGGTCTATCCGCTTTTAACCATGCTGGCGCTGGGCATGCTGGTGCGGCGGTTGAAGCTGGTTACGGACAACGGCCTGAAGGAAATGAACGGATTGATCTACAAGCTGTTCTTTCCAATGATGATGTTTGCTAACGTGATGGACAGCGACTTTAGCGCCGGCACCGACTGGAAGCTGATTGCCACGGCGGTTGCGCTGATTGTGACGGCTTTTGTTGCGCTGATGCTGCTTGTTCCGCGCTTTGAAAAGAGAAACGCGCGGCGCGGCGTGCTGGTGCAGGGCATATTCCGCAGCAACTTCCTGGTGTTTGGCGTTTCCATCATTACCTCGCTGTACGGGGCCGAAAGGCTGGGCCCGGCGGTGCTTCTGGCGGCTGTAACCATCCCGCTGATGAACGGCTTATCCGTGGTGGCCCTGGAGGTGTTCCGGGGCGAAAGGCCGGACGCGAAGCGCATCGTGCTAAGCGTTATGCGAAACCCCATCATTCTGGGCACGCTCGCCGCGTTTGTGTGCCGCGCCGTGAACATTGACCCGCTGCCGGAGGCTACGCGCAGCATCGCGAAGGTGGGAACGCCCTTTGCGCTGGTTGTGATTGGAGCGTCGTTCAAGATTGGCAATGTGCGTATCTATTTTAGGCCGCTGTTTTGGGGCGTGTGCGGCAAGCTGGTGCTTCTTCCGGCGGTCGCGGTAAGCATTTGCGCCGCTTTGGGGTTCCGCAGCGAGCTGCTGGTAGCGCTTATGGCGGTATTTGGCGGACCGTGCGCCACCGCGTCTTGCGCGATGGCGCAGCAGATGGGCGGCGACGGCGACTTGGCTGCGCTGCTGGTGGTGTTCACTTCCCTGCTGTGCGTTGTTACGTTTTTTTTATGGATTTATGTGCTCAAGACGCTTGGGCTCGCCTGAGCGCCATATGAAAAGGTTTTGGAAAGAGGGCGCCCTCTTTCGAAAATAGAAATGGGACAAAGACAAAAGGAGGCAAACCAACAATGAAAAAAGTATGGGCACTTATGTTGGCGGCGATGCTCGTCTGCACCTTCGCCTTTTCCGCGGTCGCGGAGGAGGAGTGGAAGCCGGAGGGCACCATCCGCATTATTTTGGGCTTTAGCGCTGGCGGCGGAATCGACGTGATGTGCCGCACCGCGGCGCCTGCTCTGGCCGAATACCTGGACTGCGACGTGATCGTTGAAAACATGCCCGGCGCCAGCTCCGGCATCGCTACGGACTATGTGCTTGGCGAGGAAGCCAACGGCATGACCATTCTGGGCACCAGTTCTTCCATGTGCGCGTTCTCTACCACGGAAAACAGCGATAACTCCTACTTGCAGCTTGATATGCTGGCGATGCCCTTTGTGGTGCGCAACACCGGCGTTGTGGTAAACGCCAAGCTGGGCATCAACACCATGGAGGAGTTTGTGGAATATGTGACCACGCATAACACCACCGCTTCCACCGCGGGCGTAGGCAGCATGTGGCACATCCCCGCCGCTGAACTGGCCGCCGACCTGGGCTGCTCTGACAAAGTGACCTTCGTGCCCTATGACAGCGGCCAAAAGACCGCTCTGGCCGTGGCGCAGGGCGAGGTTGACTGGAGCGCCATCGACGCCATCAACGCTGGCGAGTATATGCGTCAGGGCTTGTGCAAGATGCTGTGCGTATTCAGCACCCAGGCGTATGATGATCCCGAATTTGGCCACATGCCCGCCGTTACCGACTATGTGCCGCAGATGGGCGAGCTTGCGGACGTTATTGGCGGATGGCGCGGCTTTGCGGTTTCCAAGGAAACGCCGGAAAATGTGAAGGCGAAGCTGACCGAGGCGTTCCAGCATGTGGTTGGCACCGAGGAATTCACCACGCTGCTTTTGAACAATAACATGAACCTTGAGGATGTAGCCTATGGCGAGGATGCGCAGCGCATTTTTGAAATGTCCAGCCGCATCAGCTCCTATCTTCTGTATGATCTGGGCGACGGCACGCGCGATCCCGCCGAGGTGGGCGTGCTGCGCTGGGGCGAATAAGCTGCCCTCCCGTTCGGATTTTTCCTCTTAACAATGCGGAAGGCCGCTTTTGGCCTTCCGCAACCTTACTTTTTTGATCTGGAAAGGGGGAGGCGAATGCGCCTGACCAAAGAGGATAAGGAGGTTCTTATCTACTCCGTACTGATGCTTGTTACCTTAATCCTGTTCGCGCTGATTTTCCAAATCAATCAACGCGGTTCCTCCATAATGGAAAGTCCAAGGCTGCTTCCCTACATTGTTACAGGCTGCATGTTTCTTTTATCCATGACGGGAATTATCCAAAGCCTAAGGAACAACGGCCGCCCCACCCTTGGCAAAATCAAGGGCTCCCTTTTGGCCGCGGCTGCGGATAAGACGGTGCGCCAAACCACGTTGGCAATCGCGATTGTGGCGGTTTACATCTTGTTGGGTATTCCGTATCTGGGGTTTTATGCGAGCAGCGCGCTGCTTGTGCTGGGTATAACGCTGGGCTATGTACGCCGAATTAAGCCGTATTGGGCCGTAGTAATCGCCGTGGCGGTTACGGCTGTGCTGTATCTCATCTTTGCCGTCGCCTTTGGAATGCGGCTACGCTGAGTGAAGGGAGGAAAAGCGATGGATATTCTTCAAATGCTGTCGGAGGCTTTTGCGCCGGATATCGTGCTGCTGCTTATGGCAGGCGTGTGCATTGGAATCATTGGCGGAGCGCTGCCCGGCATTTCCTCCACCACAACCGCCGCGTTGATGGCCACCTTTGCGCTAACCATGGATGTGACCCATGCGGTGATGTTTATGGCGGCCACGCAGGTGGGCAGCACCTACGGCGGAAGCATTTCCGCGTCTATTTTGAATATTCCCGGAACGCCCGCCTCGGCGGCCACGGCGCTGGAGGCCTATCCCATGGCCCAGCGCGGCGAAGGGCAGAAGGCGCTCGCGGTAAACGTGATGGCCTCGTTTTGGGGCAATACCATCGGAGCGCTTTTGTTGCTTATCATCTTTCCGCTGGCATTGAGCCTGGTGCTGTACTTTGGCTCATGGGAAATGTTCTGGTTTTCTATCTTTGGCCTGGTTATCTGCGCGCAGCTATCCCGCGGCGATTTCAAAAAGGGCTTGCTGTCCGCCTGCCTGGGTCTGATTTTCGCGTTTGTGGGTTCCGACCCTATCTATGGCGCGGGCGGTATGCGCTTTACGCTGGGAATTCGCGCGCTGAAGGACGGTATCGGCCTGATTCCCGCCATGGTTGGCCTTTACGGCATGAGCGAGGTTTTTACCACGCTGACGAATGGAAACGCGAAACCCTTGCCTGTGAAGAAGGACAAGCTGTTTGCCTTCAAGGAGATTTGGAAGTATAAGTGGACGACACTCAAGGTTGCCGTCGTGGGCTTCCTGATTGGCGTGGTACCGGGCGTAGGCTCCAATATTGCCTCCTGGGTGGGATACAGCCAGGCGCGCTCCGCGAGCAAAAACAAGGAAGCGTTTGGAAACGGCAGCGTGGAGGGCCTGATTGGCTCCGAGGCCTCCAACAACGCCTGCGCGCCCGGCGCGTACGCCCCGCTGCTTGCGCTGGGTATCCCGGGAGATGGCATTACCGCCATCGTTTTGGGCGTTTTGACCGTTCAGGGCGTTCAAACGGGCGCGACCTTTGCGAGGAATAACCCGGAGTTCATTTATCTACTGGTGTTGAGCATTCTGCTCGCTGGGGTATTCTTTCTGCTGATTGGCTCGTTCCTTTGCAGGCCGATTCTCAAAGCGCTCAGCGCGCCGCTGCCCATCATCATGGCTACGGTTATCTGCCTTTGCTCCATGGGCGCGTTCAGCAGCGCGTCGCGCGAGAGCGACATTGTTATCATGTTTGTGTTTGGCGTGATCGGCCTGCTGATGAAAAAGAGCAAAATCCCGATTGCGCCGATGGTGCTGGGCCTGGTGGTAGGCAAGGATTTGATTGATTCAAACTTCCGCCGCGCCATCCTTGCGGGCAGGGGGAGCCTTGCGCCGTTCTTCACGCGGCCGTTCTCGCTGGCGCTGATCGCGCTTTTGCTGATTGTGGTGCTCAAGGATTTGCTTGCTCCGGTAATAAAGCGCCGGAGGAAACAAACGGCCTCTGTGAACGAGGCGGAATAGAAAACAAGGTCACAGGCCGCCGTGCGGATGCTTTCCGCGGCGGCCTGTTTTTTCCGCCGGGAAAGAAAAGCCGGGCAAGCGCCAGAGAAAACGGCATAGTCTGGCTGTGTGAAGGAAGCGGCGCTTTCGTCACATCTTTGTAAAAAATACCGTGTAAAAGCTAACTTTATTTCCCAAAAGGCTATACTTTATCAGTGTTTTCATGTACAATAGATTATGGTAAAATCGTAACATTTATAGTTGTCAGCGGCTCGTGCCTGTTGCGCATATAGGGGGGAAGATGTATGAAAATTGATCTGACTTGCCCAGTGGAGCTGTGGCAGTATGCCATGCCTACGGAGGACGACGCGGAGTGCACCTTTGTGATGAACAACCTCAGCGATAAGGTTGTGGTGTCCGTCCAGGTTACCCTGGCGTGCTTTGATAAGGAGGATCAGCTCCTATTCCGGCAGACGGAACGCATTCAGGGGCTAAAGGCGGGCGTGGGGGAGCGCTTCAGCATCATGCTCCTGCCCACGCAGTGGCGCGATGTGGAAGGCGTGGATGTGGTCATTGAAAAGGTGTGGTTTGACGACGCCAGCGTCTGGCGCAAAGGCAACGCGCCGTTGGCCTTTTATACGCCCAACGCCCTGCCCGCAGGCCGCGGCCTGGACGAGCTGCGCTTTGTGGCCGGGAAGGACGCGGTGGGGTATCCCCAGGTGCAGGATCAGATATGGCTGTGCGTGTGCGGGCGGGCGAACGCCCTGGAAAGCGAACGCTGCTGCCGCTGCGAGCGGCGGCGCGAGGCGGTGTTTGCCAGCTTCAGCCCGGAAAACGTGGCGCATGTGATTGCCGCCCACGAGCAGAAGCTGGCGCAGGCGGCGCGCAAGGCGCGCGAGGAAAACAACGCCCTGCAACAAAAGCGCGAGATTGAGCGGGCGAGCACGCGCCGCCGCCGCCGGATTGCGGCATGGATTGCCTCGGGCGTGGCGGCAGCGGCCGCGGTTGCCGCCGTGATGATACTGTGGGTGCTGCCTACGGTGCGCTACCAGGCGGCGCACGGCCTGCTGGACAATGGCAGCTATGCCGAGGCGAAGGCGGCTTTCAGCGGCATGGGCAATTACCGTGACGCGCAGGCGCTTATGCTGGAGTGCGATTATCAGGCCGCCAAGGCCGGTTTGAACGCCGGGGACGAGGAGGCGCTTACGCAGGCCGAGGCAGGCTTCGCGGCCCTGGGCGATTACGAGGATAGCGCGCAGTTTCAAAAGCAGGCCGCTTACAAGCTGGGCGAACTGTATCTGGAGGACGGCAGCTATGAGCTGGCGGCGGAAAAATTCCAGGGCTTGCAGGATTACGAGGATAGCGCGGACAAGCTGCGCGAGGCTACCTACCGCCAGGCGGACGCGCTTTTGCAGGGCGGCAACTTTGCCGTGTCGCGCGCCCTGTTTGCAACCGTGAGCGATTACCGCGACGCGGCGGACAAGCTGTCCGCCTGCGCGTATGGGCAGGGGAAGGCCCTGTTTGACCAGGGCGATTACAGCGGGGCGGAAAAGGAGCTTTCCGCTTTGGGCGATTACGAGGACGCTTTGGAGCTGGTAAAGCAGGCGAATTACCATATGGCGGAAAGCGCCCTGGCGCAGGATGACCGCGAAACGGCGGGGCGGCTGTACCTGCTGGCGGGAGATTACGGCGACGCGCAGGCCAAAGCAAATGAATGCATTTATCAGCTGGCGCAGGAAAAAAAGGCCGCCGGAGATTATGAAAAGGCAATCGAGCTGTTCCAGTCCATTCCGGAATATTTGGACAGCGAGGGACAGGTGGAACAGTGCCTGTACGAGGAGGCTGCGGCCCTGGCCGGGCAGGCCGACTATGCGGGCGCGCTTGCCATCCTGGGGGAACCCACGCAAGGGGAGAGCGAGGAACAAACGCTTCTTTGGCAGCAATGCAATTACCGCCTGGGCGTAGAGGCGCAGGAGGGCGAGCGCCTCAGCGAGGCGGAGGGGTATTTGGCTGCTTCCAGCGGCTTTGAGGATAGCGCCCGCCGCCTGCGCACTGTGCGCTACGCGCTGGCGGAAAGCGATTTGGAGGCGGGCCGCTATGCGGATGCAGCCGCGCGCTACGAGGCGCTTGGCACGCACCGCGACAGCGCCGTCAAGCTCAAGCAGTGCCGCTATGCCCTGGCGGGCGAGGCGCTTGAAAGGGGCGACTACACCGCCGCCGTAAGCGGCTATGAGGCTCTGGGCGGCTATAAGGATAGCAAGTCGCTTCTGGAAGAAGCCATTTACCAGCAGGGGCTCAGCCTGAAAAACGCGGGCGACGCGCAGGGGGCCGCCACGGTGTTCAGCACCATTCCCAACAGCAAGAGGGCCGCGGAGGAACTGGCATCGATTGTGATGGAGGAGGCAGCGGCCCTTGAGGCCAGCGGGGACCACGCCGGGGCTGCGGAGCGCTACGAAACGCTTGAGGACAGCGAGGAGGCTGCCGGGCGCGCCCGGGCCTGCCGTTATGCGCTGGCCCAACAGATGAAGGCGAACGGCGACCTGCTTGGCGCGGGCGCGGCGTTCCAGGCGTTGGGGACGTATGAGGACGCAAAGGCGCAGAGCGAGGAGTGCTACGAGGCCTACTTTGGCACCGTGGCGCAGACCGCGCGCGATTTGATGGAGCAAAAGGACTATGCAGGCGTGGCGGCGGCTCTGGAGCCGTTTTCCATGGATGAGCTATCCGGCGCGTATGCGGATTTGCCGGAAATCTATAACGAGGCGTGTTATCAGTATGCCGAGCAGCTCTACCGCGACGGCAAGCCCTACGAGGCGCTGCCCTACTATCAGCGTGTGGGGGATTACCGCGATACGGCTGAAAAGAAGCTGGAGCGCCGCGCATACCTGATTCTGGGCGAATGGGTGTCCACCACGGGGAAAACCGCCGTGTTTTCCACGGACGGCACCTGCGATCTGCTTGGGGAAAAGCTGTATTACCGCGTGAGCAACTTTAGCCTCTACACCGGCCTTAGCGAAACGGAAATGACCATTACCCACAAGCTGAGCGCCATTGATAAAACCTACATGAGCCTGCGCGACATCCGCAACGGGCAGGACGTGGTATACAAGTTCGACCGCGTGGGCGAATGGAAGCTGCCGCAGGCCGAAGCCACGCCGCCGGAGGGCGATAGCGCGCAGATTATACCGGCGGAAACGTCCGCCCCGGAGGAAGCGCAAACGCAGCCATCAGAGGCCGCGCCCGCCCCCGAGAGTACGGATTTGCCTGAACAGCCCGTGGAAACGGAGGGCGCGGATGCGGCCGAGTAAGCGGGAGCACAGGCTGGAGATTGGCGTATTGTATGGCTTTCGGGCTCTGATGGTGCTGTTTGTGGTCAATTACCATATTTGGCAGCAGAGCTGGCTGCCCCAGTGGTTCAAGCTGTTTGGACGGCTCTATGGCTTTGACTTTTTTACCCGTTCCAGCTATTTGTTTGTGGATGGCATGATGCTGCTTAGCGGCTTCCTGCTGTACCTGCCCTACGCCAGGCAAACGGCGGAGGGCACGCCTGTGCCGCGGCCCGGGCAGTTTTATTGGAAGCGCACGCTTCGCATCATCCCCTCATACCTGGCGGCGGTGCTGCTGGCGCTGTGCCTGTTTGCCCTGCCGCAGGGAGCGTATGCGTCGCCCAAGGCGCTTGCCTGGGATGTGCTGACGCATCTTACGTTTCTCTTTCCATTTTGGCCGCAAACCTATCTGTATACGCCGCTGAACGGCGCGCTGTGGACCATCGCGGTGGAGATGCAGTTTTACCTTCTCTTTCCCTGGCTGGCGCGCGCCGCGCAAAAGCGCCCGGCGCTTACCCTGTGCGTTATGGCGGCGGCGGGATGGGCGTACCGCTTCTGCGTATGCCGCTTTGCGGCGGATACCGCCATGCTGGTGAACCAGCTGCCGTCGTTTCTGGATGTATACGCGCTGGGCATGCTGGGGGCGATGGGCTATTGCCGCGCGCGGGAACCGGTTGCAAGGCTTGATCCGCCCGCGAGGCGGGCGCTGCAATGGGCCTGCGTGGCGGTGTTTGCAGCGGGATGCGTTTTCGTGTGCCAGCTGCTTGGGGCGCAGTCCGCGGCAAGCGCGCGGGGGCAGGCGGCGCTTCGCCTGTCGCAGATGGCGCTTCGGTTCCCGTTTGCGCTGACGCTGCTTGGTATGATGCTGGCCGCCGCGCATGCGCCGCGCGCGCTTCAAAAGCTGCTGGATAACCGGCTGATGCGCTTCCTCTCCGTGATTTCCATGAACCTGTATATCTGGCACCAGATTTTGGCGGTGCAGATGCGGCAGGCGTGGTTTCTGGACACAAACGCGCTGCACGCCTCCGCCCCGCAGCAGTGGGGCTATACGGTTTTGTGCTTCAGCGTATCTATCCTTGTTGCGATGACCGCCACCTATGGCCTGGAACAGCCCGTGGCCAGGGCGGCGAATCGAATGATAAAGCATTTTGGGAGGCAAAAAAACCATGAGGGATCCCAGACTGGACAAACTGAGCAGGCAGCTAATACGGTACTCGTGCGCGCTGAAGGCGGGCGAGCGGGTGCTGATTGAAAACTTTGGCCCGGAGCGCGATTTTGTGACCGCGCTGGTGCGCGAAGCCTATGAGGTGGGCGCGGAGCCCATTGTGGTTTTGCGCGACGCGGCGGTGGAGCGCGCGCTGCTGCTGGGCGGCACCAAGGAAAAATGGCAGGAGGAGGCCCGCGTGGACGCGGACCGCATGCGCCATGTGAATGCGTACATCGGCATTCGCGCGGGAGATAACAGCTATGAAAAGGCGGATGTTCCCGCGGAGAAAATGCGCCTGTACATGCAGTACTACAGCCAGCCCGTGCACAGCCAAATCCGCGTGCCGGATACCCGCTGGGTTGTGCTGCGCTATCCCACGGCGGCCATGGCGCAGCTGGCCGAAACCAGCATAGAAGCCTTTGAGGATCACTACTTTGACGTGTGCACCCTGGACTATGGCAAGATGAGCCGCGCCATGGACGCGCTGGTCAGCCGCATGGAGCGTACCGATCAGGTGCATATCGTGGGCCCGGGAACGGATTTGACCTTCTCCATCAAGGGCATGCCGGCCATCAAGTGCGACGGCAAGCTGAACATCCCCGATGGCGAGGTGTTCTCCGCGCCCGTTCGCGACAGCGTGAACGGCGTTTTGCAGTACAACACGCCAAGCTTGTATCAGGGCAGCGTGTTTGAACGCACGCGCCTTGTGTTTCAGAATGGCAAAATTATGGAGGCCACCAGCAGCGATACCGCGCGCTCCAACCAGATTTTTGATACCGACGAGGGCGCGCGCTATGTGGGCGAGTTCGCTATTGGCGTGAATCCCTACATTACCAAGGCCATCAAGGATACCCTGTTTGACGAGAAAATTGCCGGGAGCTTCCACTTTACGCCCGGCAACTGCTACGATGAATGCCCCAACGGCAACAAGAGCGCCATCCATTGGGATCTGGTGTGCATTCAAACACCCGAATACGGCGGCGGAGAAATATACTTTGACGGCGAGCTCATCCGCAAGGACGGCCTGTTTGTGCCCGACGAGCTAAAGGCGCTGAACCCGGAAAATTTGAAATAATGACGGGACGGCGCGCGCGGCGGCGCATGCAAGGGGCTGCCGCGCGCCCATGCCCGCCTTTACATCACGCGCTTAAACGGGTATAATACCAGCAGCGGCTGTTCCCGTACAAAAGTGAAAGGAGTACCCAAGCCATGAAAGGCATCATTCTGGCGGGCGGCGCCGGCACGCGCCTGTATCCCCTCACCATGGTTACATCCAAGCAGCTTCTGCCTGTGTACGACAAGCCCATGATTTACTACCCGCTTTCCACGCTCATGCTGGCGGGCATCCGGGACATTCTGATTATTTCCACGCCGGTGGATACCCCGCGCTTCCAGGCCCTGCTGGGCGATGGCAGCCAGTTTGGCCTGTCGCTGCAATATGCGGTGCAGCCCTCTCCCGACGGGCTGGCGCAGGCGTTTTTGATTGGCGAAAGCTTTATCGCGGGCGAGCCCTGCGCCATGGTGCTGGGCGATAACATCTTCTATGGCAACGGCTTTTCCGGCATGCTGCGCGAAGCTGTGGAGAACGCCGAAAACGGCAAGGCGACCATCTTCGGCTATTATGTGAATGATCCCGAGCGCTTTGGCATCGTGGAGTTTGATAAAACCGGCAAGGTGCTGAGCGTGGAGGAAAAGCCCGCGCATCCCAAGAGCAATTACTGCATCACCGGCCTGTATTTTTACGATAAGCGCGTGGTGGAACTGGCAAAGCAGGTTAAGCCCAGCGCGCGGGGCGAGCTTGAAATCACCACGCTTAACGATTTGTACCTGCGGGACGGGTCGCTGAACGCCAAGGTGATGGGGCGCGGCTTTGCCTGGCTGGATACCGGCACCATGGACAGCCTGATGGACGCAGCCAATTTTGTGCAGCTGATTGAGAAGCGTCAGAGTGTGAAAATTGCCGCTTTGGAGGAAATTGCCTACAACAAGGGCTGGATTGACCGTAATATGCTGTTGCTCAGCGCGCAGCGCTATGGCAAATCGCCCTATGGCGAGCATTTGAAGCGCGTGGCCGAGGGACGCATCCTCTATGACAACAACATTACGGAATAAGGAGAAGCATATGACCATTCTTGTAACGGGCGGAGCGGGCTTTATCGGCTCTAATTTCATCTATTATTTGCTGAAGCATCATCCCGAGGATAGGGTGGTGTGCTTGGATAAGCTTACCTATGCGGGCAACCTGGAAAACCTGGACGGCGCCCTCAAGGAGCAGCGCTTCCGCTTTGTGCGCGGCGATATTGCCGATACGGAGAATGTGGACGCGTTATTTGCGGAGGAAAAGCCGGAGATCGTGGTCAACTTCGCGGCGGAAACCCATGTGGACCGCTCCGTGATGGATCCCTGCGTGTTTGTGCGCACCAACGTAATGGGCACGCAGGTGCTGTTGGAAAGCTGCCGCAAGCACGGCGTGAGGCGCTATCATCAGGTGAGCACCGACGAGGTGTACGGCGATTTGCCGCTGGACCGCCCCGACCTGTTCTTTACCGAGGAAACGCCGCTTCATACCTCCTCGCCCTATTCGGCCAGCAAGGCCGGGGCGGATTTGCTGGTGCTGGCCTATGCCCGCACCTTCCGGCTGCCGGTGAGCATCACCCGCTGCTCCAACAACTACGGGCCTTATCATTTCCCGGAAAAGCTGATTCCGCTGATGATTTCCCGCGCCCTAGCGGATCAGCCCCTGCCTGTGTACGGCAAGGGTGAAAACGTGCGCGACTGGCTGTATGTGGAGGATCACTGCGCGGCGATTGACCTGGTGATGCGCATGGGTCGTGAGGGCGAGGTATACAACGTGGGCGGCCATAACGAGCGCACGAACATCGACGTGGTGCGTACTATTCTAAAGGAGCTGAAAAAGCCGGAAAGTCTGATTACTTATGTAACAGACCGTCCGGGCCACGACCGCCGCTACGCCATCGACCCCACTAAGATTCATACCGAGCTGGGTTGGCTACCGCAGACCACCTTTGAGGACGGCATCTGCCGCACCATCCGCTGGTATTTGGAGAACCGCGGCTGGTGGGAACGCATTTTGGAAGGGGAGTATCAAACATATTATGAGCAAATGTACGCAAACCGGTGAGCTTTCCATCCGCCGCTTTACCGAGGCGGACAGGGCGCTGTACCTGAGCATGGCGGAGGCGTTTTACCGCTCGCCCGCCGTGCTCAAGCCCATTCCGCGCTCGTATATGGAGCGCACCTTTGATGAGATGATGCGTTCCGATGTGTATGTGGACGGCTTTCTTCTGGAATATGGGGGAGAGGCAGCGGGCTATATGCTGATTGCCAAAACCTTTTCCCAGGAGCCGGGCGGTCAGGCCATTTGGGTGGAGGAGCTAAGCGTGCTGGAGCCCTTCCAGGGGAAGGGCCTGGGCAGCGAGGCGCTTAACTGGGTAAAGGCGCGCTACCCGGATTGCAGGCGTATCCGCTTGGAGGTTGAGCCCGATAACGAACGCGCCATACGCCTGTATGAGCGGCTGGGCTATGAGAAATTGGACTATTATCAAATGGTGTGGGACGCGCAATAGCCTTTTTGGAAATGCGCGGCGGGTGGCCAAAGCGCTGCCCGCCGCATGTTTTATGGGAGGAAGCAAGCCAAATGGAGCTTTGGGACGCATATTTGGAGGATGGTAGCCTGGCGGGGCGCGACCTGGTGCGCGGGCAGCCGGTGCCAAAGGGGCTGTATCACATTGTATGCTGCGTGCTGGTAAGGCATGCGGACGGAACCTATTTGCTGATGAAGCGCGCCGCCGGTAAGGAAACCTGGCCCGGCGTGTACGAGGCCAGCGCGGGCGGCAGCGCCCTCAAGGGCGAAACGGGGGAGCAGGCCGCGCGGCGCGAGCTGTACGAGGAAACGGGCATACGCGCGGGGCGGCTTACAAGGCTGTATGCGCGCAAAGGCCCTCATACCATGTACGAGGGCTTCTTATGCGAGATAGAGGGAGCAAAGGACGAAATTGTATTGCAGCCCGGCGAAACGGAGGGCTACCGCTGGGCGACGCGGGACGAATTGGTGCAAATGCTTCGCATAGACCCGCCCGTCTTGATTGTGCAGAAGGGCTTTTGGCCGTACCTGGGCCTTGACGAAGCCCAATCCAAAGGAACGCCCTATTGCTGAGAAGCGCGCTTTCGCTGAAAAGAACATAGAACCGGCGCCGGTCTGAAACCCACAAAGGAAAATCAGGCCAGGGCGCTTTTTTCCTGTTGCGCAAGACTGGCAAGGTAGCTTTCGGCATAATGGCAGGCGACGGCCCCGTCCGCGGCGGCGGTAACGATTTGGCGCATGGCTTTGGCCCGCACGTCGCCAACGGCAAACACGCCCGGCAGGGCGGTGCGGGTGGTTTCATCCGCAAGGATGGCGCCATCCGGGGCCAGGGGCAGGCTGCCCTGCAGAAACGCGGTTTCCGGAACGCGGCCAATGGCCACGAACAGGCCGTCCGCCGAAAGGGAAAAGGACGCGCCGGTTTGCATGTTTTTGAACCTAAGCCCGGTCAGGCGTTCGTTTCCCAGCAGTTCCTCCACGGCGCTGTTCCAGAAAAAGCGCACGTTGGGCGCGGCCATGAGCGGCGCGTGGTAGATTTTGGAGGCGCGCAGCGTATCGCGCCGGTGAATGACGGCGACGCTTTTGGCAACGCGGCTTAGTGTCAGCGCGTCCTCGGCGGCGGTGTTGCCGCCTCCCACGACGACCACATTCCTGCCCTTGTAGAGCATGCCGTCGCATGCGGCGCAGTAGCTTACGCCGCGCCCGGTGAGCGCATGCTCGTTTTCTAGGCCCAGCAACCTGGGAGCCGCGCCTGTGGCGATGATAACCGCCCGCCCCTGCACGTCGCCTTCGGAGGTGGAGAGGGTTTTCACGGGCCCTGAGAGCCGTGCGCCCGTGACCTCGGCCATGCGCGTATGCGCGCCGAAGCGTTCCGCGCCCTGACGCATGCGCTGGGCCAGCGCGAAGCCGTCTATGCCGTCGGGAAAGCCCGGGTAGTTATCCACCTGGCCGGTTTGCGCCAGCTGCCCGCCTGTTGCCAGCTTTTCCATCAGCAGGGTGGAAAGCCCCGCCCGCGCGCAGTACAGCGCGGCGGTATAGCCGCCCGGCCCGCCGCCGATGATAAGCACGTCATACATAGAACCGCCCTCCTTTTTGGGTACAGGATACCCAAAAAGGAGGGCGGCAAACGCAAACTTTTCAGGCTTACGGAAGCTGCAAACGGCTGCGCGGAACAAAGCCGCGCCAGGTTTGCCCGCCCTGCACGGCCTGCACATAGGCGGGCGCGTCCGCATCCCACCACTCGCCCTTGCTCCAGCTAAGGCCGTCCTCCCATAGCACGGTTAGCTGCGTACCGGCAGGCAGGGCGCACACCTCGCCGGTGTGGGAGAGCGGATCATCCCAAAGGGCGGTTGCGGCGCTGAGGCGGGCGGTACTGCCCTGGGTAAATTTGGCGGGCATGGTCAGGGAGCAGACCCGCGCAAGCATGTCATCCTGCGTGGAATCAATCCAGCCGGCGCGGTAGCGGCCCGGGCGCGTTTCGTACAGCACCATCAGCCAATCTCCCTCCCGGCACAGCGCGATGACCCAATCTTTGAGCGACACGGCGGCCTTGCCGCCCGCCGCCCGTGGGCTGGAGGGGTTCGGGGCCACATGCACGGGGCAGAGAACATCCCGTTCAAGGCACAGGTAGAGCGCCTCCGTGCCCGCAAAGTATTCGATATCCGGCGCGCCCCGCATGCGTTCCTCCAGAGCCTTCCCGGCCTCCCGAATCACCCGGGGATCAAAGGAGGCCGCGTTCAGCTCCGGCTGCGTGAAAAGAATGCCCGCGGTTTGCAGCGCGCTTAAATCGGCGGCGTTGACAATCACGCAGTCGGGAAAGAGATAGGCATAGAGGCCGCCGTCGCCCCAGCAGTAGTTGTCCACCTGCCAGGTATCCGCCGCCGTGCGGCTGAGCGATACGCTCAAATCCGGGTGTTCCTCGCCCGCGTAAATCGCCAGCGTATCGCCGCGCTCTATGGTGAAGCGCGGATATTCATGCGGCTGTGTTCCCACGGCGGGGTAAAAGCAAAGGTACATGTCCCGCATGGTGGCGGGCAGCAGCGTATCGTTGCGCCAAACCTGCGTCCACTCGCCGTTTTCCAGTCGGCTGTACGCAAGGGAGTGGCGGCTGCCGTCGCGCAGAATGGTGAAGCGCTCGGTTTCGGAAACATTCTCCTGCGCCTCCACCCATTCCTGGGTTTGCACGGCCCCGGGAAGCTCGGGAAGGGCCGTCTCACCCAGGGCGAAGGGCTGTGCAAGGGCGATAGCCAGGCAGAGCGCCAAAAAAAGCGCCGACGGTTTGCGGATCATAAGGATGCGCCTCCTTGGAAGGGTTACAGATAAAACGGACGAGGACAGGAATTTCATTCCATAGCAAAGCAAAATTGGCATGAAAGCGCCGGGGTTGGGCACCCTAGTAAAAAGAAACGGAAACAGGAAAGGAACGGGAAGATGGCGCAGCAGCAATCCCTATGGAGTCAATCGGTGGAAATTCCCGCCAGAAAACGTCTGGAGAAAGACCTGCGCGTTGAAGTGGCGGTGATTGGCGCGGGCATGGCGGGCGTGTTGATTGCCGACCGGCTGAAGGCGCGCGGTATTGAAACCGTGGTGCTGGAAGCCAACCGTATTGGAAGCGGCCAAACCCGCAACACCACCGCCAAGATTACCAGCCAGCATGATGTGCTCTACGACGCGCTGATTCGCAAGTTTGGCAGGGACAAGGCCCGGCAGTACGCCCAGGCCAATGAACAGGCCATCCGGGCCTATAAGGAGCTCATTGGTGAGCGCGGCGTGGCGTGCGATTTTTGCGAGGGACCCGCCTTCCTGTATTCACAGGCGGCGGCGCAGCCTATGCGCCAGGAGGCGGAGGCAGCGGCTAGCCTGGGGATCGCCGCGCATTTTACATCGGAAACCGAGCTGCCTTTTTCCGTGGCGGGAGCGGTTCGCTTTGAAAACCAGGCGCGCTTCCATCCCCTGAAATTTCTCAAGGCCATAAGCGAAGGGCTGGACATATGCGAGCATACGCCCGTGACGAGCGTGGACGGAAACCAAATTCGCACGGAAAACGCGACGGTAACGGCCAAGCACATTATCTTTGCCGCGCATTTTCCCTTTGTAAACGTGCCGGGCTGGTATTTTATGCGCATGCACCAGGAGCGCAGCTATGTGCTGGCGCTTCAATGCGATTGGAAGCCCCGGGGCATGTACTACGGCGTGGACAACGACGGGCTTTCCTTCCGGGAGGCGGAGGGGCTGCTTTTGATGGGCGGGCAGAACCACCGCACGGGCGAAAACTCCCAGGGCGGATGCTACCAAAAGCTGAGCGACCGGGCGCGGGAACTGTTTGGAGATTGCCGGGAGGCGGCGCGCTGGTCGGCGCAGGATTGCGTCACGCTGGACGGCGTGCCGTATATCGGGCGCTTTTCCGCGGCCGAGCCATGCTGGTACGTGGCCACGGGCTTTGGCAAATGGGGCATGACCTCCTCTATGGTTGCGGCGCTGCTGATTGCCGGGAAGATCGCGGGGGAGCCGCCTGAATGGGCGGAGGTGTTTTCGCCCGCGCGCTTTCAGCTTTCCGCGGCGGCCCAGAGCCTGGCCACGGAAACCGTGCAGTCCCTCAAGGGCCGCTCGCGCGAGCTGTTTTCCATTCCGCAAACCACGCTGGACGCGCTGCCAGCGGGTCACGGCGGCATTGTGGAGGCCAAAGGACGCAAGGCCGGGGTTTATAAGGATGAAACGGGGCAATGCCATGTGGTGAACCCGCACTGTCCGCATTTGGGCTGCCAGTTGGAATGGAACCCGGATGAAAAAAGCTGGGACTGCCCCTGCCATGGCTCCCGTTTCAGTTATGACGGCGCGCTGCTGGACGGCCCCGCGCAGACGGATTTGGAAAAATGAATGCCGGGATGTGGCCGGCCAGACTGTCGAAAAAGAACGGGGTGCAGGGGCATTATGCCCCTGCCGAGGTTTGGGGCGGAGCCCCAAAATCCTTACGCCGCAGCGTTTCCAAGCGAGAGATGCGCCAGCCCGCCCGGGCTGGCGCTGCGTCTGCACGCACCCGTAACAGGAGCGGCACAATGAAGGGGTGCAGGGGCAATAGCCCCTGCCGGGGCTTGGGGCGGAGCCCCAAACCCTCGCGCCGTAGCGCCCACACAAGCAAGCAACGCGCCAGCCCGCCCGGGCTGGCGCTGCGACCCTATACATACCTTTGAAAAGGTCAACCCTAAGGGGCTGCCCCGGCGCTTTTCGCCCTACAGCGGCAGAATACGCCCCTCAGCCGCGTCCACGAAGATTTCCTCAAAGAAGGAGTAGCCTTCAGGCACGCGCGCTTCCCCATCCACAATATAAACGGGCATGAAGGTGCACTTCCAGGCTGGCACGGCCTTTTTGCTGCCCAAACGCACATAGCAGGGCTCCACGGATTGAAGCTGATAGCCCCGCCGGATGCTTTCATATCCGCCCAGAGCCAGCCATTGATCGTAACGCGCCTTTTCCGGCGGATGGATGCGCGCGTCCGCCTCGGCCTGCGCGATGGCGGCGGAGGAGGCGGAATCCAGCAGGGGCTGGGAAAGGGCCTGCTGCGCTTTAACTTGAAAAGAGGCGTTTTGCAGCTCCACGCTTAGCAGCGCGCCATCCTGTGCGACCGTGATAAGGATAAGCTGCCACGTCCCGTTTTCCGGCTCCTCGCGGGTTGTCGCGTCAAGCGCGAGCCCCTCAAGCCGCAGCTCATAGCGCAGCACCACATCCTCGGGCGAGGGAAACGCCTCCAAATCCCGCTCCTCCAATTTGCGGATATGCTGATATTGCGGGGAGGAAAGCAGAATTTCCTCCGGCCAGACGGTTTTGGAAAGGATTGGATTCATCCATATGACCCGCCCCGCGTCGTCCAGCAAATCCAGCCAAATAGCCGTGCTTTTTACAAAGCTCCGCGCCGTTTTCGCCATTACCGGCTCCGGCATATACGCCAAACCCAGCTCATCCATGAAGGCTTCGGCAACCGCACGGGCGCGCGTGACCGCCTCGCAGTCCTCCACGCCGTACAGGCTGCTTGTAAGGCAAAGCACATTGGCCCTGTAGCGCGCGCCGTCCCATACCATATCCATGCGGTTTGCGCTGCCGTTGTGGTAGTGATGCGTTTCCAATTTTGCGTCCGCTGCCGCAAACTTCGCAAACGCCCGCCGGATGGCCTTGGTATCCGGCGTGACGTTTGCCAGCGTAAACTGATAGGCGGGCGTGGGAAAGGCCTGCGCGCGGCACACGCCTGCCGGGGCGAGCCATAGAATCAGGATACAAAGCCAGGCCATCCTTCTGCGCCGCATAGCGTCAACCTCCTTATTCCAGTTCAACCGAAAAGCTGAGGGCCCTTTGCTCATCGGTTAATGGCTGCTGCCGGGCATAGACCTCGTCCACGCTTTGCGAATCCCGGCAGGGCACAAAGATGAGCGTGGACGCTTCGCCAAACAGGGCTATCGTGCCCGAAGCATGCTGTGCGCCGTCCGCGCCGGTTTCCCAGTGCGTATACGAAGGGCCGGTTTGGCAGTCCGGGGAAAGAACGGCAAAATACCAGTCCTCCGCGCCCGCGTTTCGCAGGGTTAGCTCATACGTGGCCTGGGTGAAGGTGGCCTGCGTGCTTTCGACGGTCACCTCAGCCTGCGCGCCCAGGGAGAAGGTGGGCGTGCCGGAAAGCTGCTTGATAGCCGTTTCGGCTGTTGTAAAGGAAATCTCCAGCATATCCACGCGGGAAAACGCGCCGGACTGCACCAGCTGATCGGAAAGACGAACATAGCACCATTCCTCCTCCGTTACGCCCTCGGGCGCAGGCAGGATTGCGGCATACTCCACCAGCGAATAGCCGTCGGCCAGCAGAATGCGCCGGTTTGCGTATGCGTCGGCAAAAAGCGCCATGTACTCCTCAAAGGGAGGGTCATCGGCCGTGCCGGTAAGCGCAATGTCGTTGGAGTCCACGGGCCAGTTGGGCTTGATGATATCAAAGGAAAGCGTCCAGGTAACTGGCTGCGTAACCGTATCGTACGCAATCGCCCCGTCCTCATCCTCCCGGATGATGGCGTAATCCGCGCCGTAGCAGCCCTCCGGGCCGCAGGGATCCTTTTCTGGCACCCAGAAGCCGCTGTAGAAATCGCCAAGGCAACCCTCGGGGTCGGTCATAAGCGGCTCTCCGTCGCATTGCGCGGATACGCGCGGGTGGATATATACCGGCTCGCCGCCCTCCTTGGGCAGAATGTTCATGGTAAAGGAGAGCGACATGCCGTCAAACACCGCCTCGTTTACGGTAAGCGAAAGATCGTCCGTTTCATACGCCTGGTTCACGGTGAGAATGTGGGCCTTGAACGCGGCGTTGTCCTCCTGCCCGCGGTTAAAGCCGATTACGCCAAAGCGCAGGGCCACGGCGAGGCCCGCAGCCGTTAGAGCCAGCGCCAGCACAATGGCCAGCACCAGGGTAACAAGGGGCTTTCTGGGCGCGGGGCGCTCCTGCTGCAAAGCGCGGCGCAATATGGCCGCCTGCCGCCCCTGCGGCACTTCCAGGCCCGAGAGCCGCGCGTCTATGCTTTCCCGAAAGGTTTTTTCACGCATTCCAATCCCACCTTTCCAGTTCGGTTTTGAGCAGCTTTTGCGCCTTGGCGAGCCTGCGGCTGAACCCGGATTCGGATAGGCCCAGCGCGCTGGCGCATTCCCGCTGCGTCATTTCGTGATAGTAGCGCATCAAAATGGCCTGCCGGTATTTGGACGGCAATGCCAGCACCTCGCGCACAAGGCTGTCGTCGCGCTCGTCAAAGGCGCACGCGGCGGGCGGCAGGTCCTCCAATGCCCGGCGGCTGTCCACGTGCCGGAACCACGCGCCGCGCTGCATATCCCGGCAGCAGTTCAGCGCAATTTTCATCAGCCAGGCCTTTTCGCTTCCCCGCACGGTATCCAACCGTCGGTAGGCCTTTAAGAATGTTTCCTGCATCGCGTCCTCGGCCTGGGCGCGATCCCTTAGCTGGAAGTAGCACAGGCGCAGCACCTCGTTTGCGTAAGCTTCCATCAGAAGGGTCAAGCGTTCCTCCCTGGTATCCCGCCGCTGCGGCGGTTGAACGGTTTCCCTCATGCGGCCACCTCCCCGTGTTGTTTCATAGGATAGGACGGAAGAAAACAAAAAAGCTTGACCAAAAGAAGTGGAAAAGGCAAAATTCTTTCCGCTTATGCCAGCATAGCATTCTTCCCGCACGCCTTCCATTCCTTTGTTTGCAAAATTTTTACCGCGCGGGTATACTGGATGGGGCCAATGGGAGGTGAATGCCTTTATGAAACGGTTCAACTGGGAATTTGATTTTGATCCCGATTTTCCCGTTTACCTGTTTGAATATACCGTGGTTGGCAGGCGCGACGCCATACACTGGCACCGCTATTTTGAAATTGGCCTGTGCCTTGAGGGCGACGGCACGTTTTTGTACTCCCACAAGCAGTATGCCGTCCACACCGGCGACATCTTCATTACCAATAACTATGAAAACCATGTGGCCATAACCGAGGAGGGGCGCGAGAACCGCTGGCTGTTCCTGATTTTGATGCCCTCTTTCATTTCCGATTCCAGCAATCACCGCGCCAACCGGCAGTACATTGAAACCTTCCATTACAACCCGCCGGATTTTATCAACCGCATCGCGTGCGGCACCGAAACCGCGGAAAAAATCACCGGCCTGCTGCTGCGCGGCATAAAGGTATACGAGGCCAAGGAAGAAACCTGGGAAATGGAAGTGGACATCATCGTTCGCAACATCCTTTTGGAACTGGCGCAGCATTATTACCGCAAGGCCAGCGTGGAGAGCGCGCGGCAGAACATCAATCCAAAAATTTTGGCCGCGCAGCAATATATCGACCAGAATTACAACCGTTCGCTCACCCTGGACGAGGTGTCCAGGTATGTTGATTTGAACGCCACGTATTTTCGCCACCTGTTCAAGGAGGAAATACGCATTTCCTTCAAGGAGTATATTACGCATCTTAGGCTGTCCAACGCGCGCCTGCTGCTGATGGATTCGGATATGAGCATAAACCGCATCATCGAGGAGGTAGGCTATACCAACATCAGCCAGTTTTACCGCATCTTCCGCCAGCATTATCACATGACCCCCGCCGAATACCGCAGGCAGCAGCTTGAAGCGCGGCAGGCGGAGAACCGGGAGCCGCTGTAGCACGTAAAGCCCGTGCGGGAGGCTCCGCCTCCCACACCCTCCGCCTAAGGGCTTCGCCCTTAGGAATCCCGTTTTTGCCCGCGCCTTGCGCGGGCAAGGGGCGGCTGTTTGATATATGAAACCGCGCGAGGCTTTCGGCTTCGCGCGGTTTCGCATGTTCTTTTTCGATAAAGTTAACGCTTCAGGGGCAGATGCACAACCTCGCCGGTCGCGGCGCTCAAATCGGCCGCGAACACGATCTCCTGGGTCTTGACCGCGTCGCTAAGGGGGCAGTCCGTCGGCTTGTCGTTTACGATGCAGTCCATGAAGTGCTCAACCTCCTCGGGGAAGGGATGATGCTTCACATCGCCGCTGTTGGGGGTGAGCACGGGAAGCTGCATGTAGTCGCGCTGCTCGGGAATCATGCCGGGCGACCACAGCTTGTCGTTCCACAGGGTGCCCTTATCGCCGCACAGGTGCAGGTTAAACACATAGGGGCTGATGAAATCATAGCTGGAGCCTACCTTGGCTACGGCGCCGTTCTTAAACTTGAGGATGATGGCGATGGTGCCGTCAAACTCCAGGTCGGTGCGCATTTTGCTGCTCTGGGCGTATACGCTTACCACCTCGTCCTGCATGAACCAGCGCATCGCGTCCACGGCATGGCAGCCGCCCGCCAGCAGGGAGCTGCCGCCCACGCTCTTTTTGCAGGTCCACTCATAGCAGGGAATATCGCTCATTACGCGATGGAAGTAATCGGTTTCGGCATAGGTCAGCTTGCCGATAAAGTCCTTTTGCAGCTTTTTGGCCGTCATGAACAGCGGGTTGTAGTGCAGCACGTAGCCCACCAGGGTTTTCACCCCCGCCTCGCGCACGGCCTCGTCCATGCGCAGGGTATCCTCCCAGCTAAGGGCGACGGGCTTCTCAAGCAGGATATGCTTGTGCGCCTTGGCGGCCTTGATGGTCTGCTCGCAATGCAGGTTGTTGGGCGTGCAGATAACCACGATATCCACATTGGGGTCCTTGAGGCCCTCGTCATAATCGGTATAGATTTTGCAGCGCTCGCCCAGGTTGTACTCGTCCGCCTTGGAGCGGCCCTTTTCATAGCTGCGCGATACGATGGCTACCACCTCAGCGTGCTCGTTCATTTCAAATGCCCGGATGTGTTCGCCGGATACCCAGCCAGTGCCCACGATCATAACGCCATACTTTTTCATTGTTGAATCTCCCTTTCTATATTATTTCAGCAGAGTTTTCAGGGTTGCCTGCGCGTAGGAAAGCGTATTTTCCACCAGGTAATGGGCGGGCGGCACCAGCTCCACAACCAGGTCGCCGTCGTAGCCGGTTTCCCGGATGGCCGCGATTACCGCGGGCCAGTCCACATCGCCGTCCAGAATGTTGGTAAAGCCGTTGATGGTGTCCACCGACATGCGGTAATCCTTGCAGTGGAACTTGCGTATGCGCTTGCCAAGCGTGCGTATCCATTGCTCAGGCCAGCCAAAGCGGCGGGCGTTGGCAATATCGAAGTACACGCCCACATTGGCGCAGCCGGTGCCGTCCACAAAGCGGCTCATTTCCAGCGGGCTGTAAAGCATGCCGTTCCATACGTTCTCAATCGCCAACTGGATGTCCGGGGCATAGGCCGCAAGCTCGGCCACGCGCTGCTGCGCCAGGTCGTAGGCGGCCTCGTAGCGCATGCCGGCGGTGAGCATGCCGGGAATCACCAGCACGGTATCCGCGCCCAGCTCGCGCGCCGCGTCCAGCATCTTCTTTACCGCGTCCATGCTCTTTTCCGCCACGGACGGGTCCGTGGATGTAAGAGGATAGATGGAGAAGCTCACAATGCCGCCCACGCTGGAAATGCGGATTCCGTTATCCCCGGCGATGGCGCGCAGCTCCTTTAGGTCGCTCTTGGTGGAGCTCATGTTCAGCAGGCGGTTGTGATAGCCGCTGATGTCCAGCGCGTCGGTTACGCCGCCGCCGGGGCGCGCGCCGTCCGCTGCGGTAAAGCATACCTCGATGCTGTCAAAGCCCAGACGCTTGGCGGCGGCAATGGCGTCGCGCACGTCGTACGTCATGGGGAAACAAAATTGGTTTACGCCTATGTTCATGCTTTCGCCTCCTTAGTCCTTTTTCATCATGCTCTGCATCGCCACCACGACGAAAATAACCAATCCCTGCACAATAAGCTTGCCAACCTCGCCAATGCCGATCATGGTGAGAATGGCCATGAGGAACGTCATAAAGAACGCGCCCAGCACCACGCCCCATATGCCGCCGCGTCCGCCCTCAATGGCGTTGCCGCCAATGAGCACAGCCGCCAGCGAATTGTTTACATAATCGCCGCCCACGGTAAGGGAGGTAATGTTGAGGTAGCCGGACATAATCACCCCCGCGATCATAGACATGATGGCGGAGAAGATATAGGCCGCCGCGATCACGGCTTTGTTGCTTACGCCGCTGAGGCGCGCGGCCCGCGCGTTTCCACCCACGGCGTATACCTTGCGGCCCAGCGTGGTAAACCTGAGCACAATCCAGGTAAGCAGCGCCAGCACCAGCCAGATGACGGTGGAATAGGGTATGGGCCCAAGATAGCCGGTGCCAAGCGCGTTGATTACGGGCGCGGCGCTGCCGGTGGGCGCGCCCTGGGTGTACACATAGCACACGCCCTGAAGGATGGTCATGGTGCAAAGCGTCATTACGAAGGGAGCGATGTTGAGCACCAGCACGCCAAGGGCGTTGCTTGCGCCAATCACCAGCGCAATCAGCAGGCAGACGGCCAGCCCGCCCAGCACATACTGGTTGGAGCCGCGCATCAGGGCGATGCAGAAAACGTTGGTGATCATTACGATGGAGCCCACGCTAAGGTCGATGCCGCCCACAAGGATGACCGCCGCCTGCCCCAGGGCGATAATGCCCAGCGCGGAGGCCTGCCGCGACACCAGCCAAAGCTGGCTGGATGTTACGGAGCCGGGCACCAGGATGGCCTGCATGGCGATCATCACCGCGATGATGCCCAGCAGGAACAGCGGCTGCATGGAGGCGTTTGAGGAGCGCCTCAGGCCGTTATTTTTCATGGCGCTTCACCTCCAGAAGGTTGGAAATCGAGTACACGATCATGGCTACCACCAGCAGGCCGCCCTTGAGCACGTATTGGTAAAATTGGTTTACGGCCAGGTTGTTCATGATGTTGGAAAGCATGCCGATCAGGAAAGCGCCCGCGATGGTGCCGGAAAGCAGGCCAACGCCGCCCGCCATGGAAGCGCCGCCCACAACCGACGCGGTGATGGAATCCATGGAGTAGGCCGTGCCGCAGGTGGGGTCGCCCACGCGCATGCGGCAGGCCAGCAGCAGCCCCGTCAGCCCTGCGCACAGGCCGCAGAGCAGATAGGTTTTTATGCTGGTGCGGCGCGCGTCCACGCCCATGGTGCTCGCAATGCGCCTGTCGCGCCCGATGGCGTAGATATCCACGCCCGTGCGCGTGTGGTACAGCACCGTGCGCATAATCAGGAACAGCGCCAGCATGATAAGCAGCGGCATGGAAACGATGGTCCACTTTTGATACACAAAGCGGGCGAACACGCGGTTGATTTTGCCGCCCGCCATGGGCAGTATCCACAGCGCCACGCCGCTTAACGCCGTGCTTGTGCAAAGCGTGGTAATCAGCGGCGGCACCTTGAGCATATTGATGCCCAGGCCGTTTACCGCGCCCACAACAACGCCGGTGAGCACAACCGCCGCCGCGCCGAAGGCAATCTGCGCGGGATTATCGGTGTTGAGCAGCTTGGCCGCCACGGCCGTGCATACGCTGATGGCCGAGCCCACGCTCAAATCAATGCCGCCGGAGATGATAACCAGCGTTTGCCCCATGGCGACGCAGGCCAACGGCACGCATTGGGTGAGCAGATTGGTGATGTTATACAGGGATCGGAAGGATTCCGAGGAGATACACATCCCAATGAATACCAGAATCAGCAGCAGGTAAATGGTTAAAACGCCGCGAACCTGCTGGTTCAGCTTTTTTGTTTTCATCCTCAGCACCTCACTCGTCCGGCATGCTGCTGGCGGCGCGCATGATGCGCTCCTCCGTGGCCTCGCCGCGCTTGAGCTCCCGGCTGATGCGGCCCTCGTAGAACACCAGCACGCGGTCGCTTAGGCCGATTAGCTCCATCATATCGCTGGTGAGCATGATGATGCCGATGCCCTCGCGTGTTAATTGATCGATGATTTGGTATACCGACATGCGCGCGCCCACGTCCACGCCCTTGGTGGGCTCGTCAATGATGAGCACGCGCGGCTTGGTCATCAGCCAGCGGGCGAGCATGACCTTTTGCTGGTTGCCGCCCGACAGGTTGGCGACCTTCTGCTCCAGGCCCGCGGTTTTGATTTGCATGCGCTCCACATTCTCGTCCGCCTCGCGCCTTTCGGCGGCGGCGTCCACAAAGCCAAGCCTGCTGCGCCGGTACAATGAAGCCAGCGCCGCGTTTTTGCGCACGGATTCGTTCAGCACCAGGCCCTCGCCCCGGCGGTCGTGCGTTACATAGCCCACGCCGCGCCGGATACGGCCCCGGATGCCGCGGCTTTTCAGCTCCAGGCCGTTTGCGGTAATGCGGCCCTGCGCAAAGGGCACGTCGCCAAAGATGGCGCGCGCCGCGTCGCGCTGGCCCTGGCCCTCCAGGCCGCCCAGACCCACGATTTCGCCCGCGCGCACGCTGAAGCTCACGTTGCTCAGCCTGCCGGGAATGCTCAGGTTTTCCACGCTGAGCAGCGTATCGCCGAAGGTGATATCGTCGCGCTTGGGGTAGATATCCTCCAGCACGCGGCCCACCATCATGGCGATGACCTCGTCCTTGGTAACCTCCCCGGTGGCGCGCGTGCCAACAACCTTTCCGTCCTTGAGCACGGTGATGCGGTCGGCCAGCTGGAAAATCTCGTCCAGACGGTGGGAGATATAGATGATAGCCACGCCCTCCCCGCGCAGGCGGCGCACGATATCAAACAGGCGCGCTACCTCGCTGTCGTCCAGGGCGGCGGTGGGCTCGTCCAGGATAAGGATGCGGGGCTCGGACAGCAGCGCGCGGGTGATTTCCACACACTGCTGCTCGGCCAGGTGCAGGCTGCCCACCTGCGCGTCGGGGTTGAGTTGATAGCCCAGGCGCTCGTTTACGCGCAGAATTTCCTTGCGCATGGCCGCGCGGTCCAGCGTGCCGTGCCTGCGCTTTTCACGCGCGAGGAACACGTTTTCCAGCACCGTGAGGTTGGAAAGCAGGTTGGACTCCTGGTGCACAAACCCAATGCCCAGCTCAAGCGATTCCATGGGGCCGGAAATGCTCACACGCTTGCCTTCCAGCTCGATCATGCCGCTGTCGGGCTTGAGATTGCCGCCCAGCATGTTCATCAGCGTGGATTTACCCGCGCCGTTTTCGCCCACAAGCGCGTGTATCTCGCCCTTTTTGAGGTCGAAATCCACGCCGTCCAGCGCTTTCACGCCCGGGAACTGCTTGGTAATTCCGCTCATTTTTAGATATAGGTTTTCCACGGTGGTCAGTCCCTTTCATGATGGAAAGAAAGGTGAGAAGCCGGGCTTCCCACCTTTCTGGTTATATGCCGGGTTCCTTCTCAGGAGGACAAGGCTCCCGACGGGACACGAAGGCTTAGTGGTCAGAGGCCGCGCCGCCGCCGGTGATGCCCTGAGAACCGTCGTTGCCGTTGCCGTACAGGGCCACAATCTGCTCCTCGGTCATATGGGTCTGGCCCCAGAAGCTGTCGGAGAGATCCTCGCGCACGTAGGAATCAACCTCGTCGTTGCCGAAGGAAGGAATCTCGATGATAACGTCCTTTTCGCCGGTGTAGGTGCCGTTGAGAATCTCAAGGCCCAGCTCGGCGCCGTAGGCGAACAGCCAGGTGGGCAGCGAAACCGCGATGCAGCTAAGGCCGTCAGCCTTGTACTTGCTCCACAGCTTGAGGAAGCCGTTGCAGTCCTCGCCCATCATGGGCACCCAGGGACGGCCAGCCTCGGCCCACGCCTCGATAGCGGCACGGGTCATATCGCCGCCGGAGGACCAAACCGCGTCGATCTGGTCGTAGGTGGCCAGCATGTTTTCCACAATGGGCTTGGCGGTGGCGTAATCCCAGTTGGCGTACTCGCTGGCGATGATCTTCACGTCCGGGTACTCCTTCAGGGCGTCCTGAGCGCCTTCCATGCGCAGCACGGCGCTGGAAAGACCGGCCATGCCGTCCAGGCAAATCACGTTGCCCTTGCCGCCGATCTGCTCGCACAGCCACTTCATGCCGGTGTAGCCAAAGTCATAATCCTTGGCGATCACGGATACATGATACGCGTCCGTGGCATCTGCCAGAGGAGAGGTGCAGTCCACCACCACGATGCCCGCGTCATACGCTTCCTCTACCACAGCCGCGACCGACTCGGCGGAGATGGGCTGCAGAATCAGCATATCCACGCCCTTGGCGATCAGATCCTCGATATCGGAGATCTGCTTGTTAACGTCGTTATCGGCGTTGTAGATATAGTACTTTTCCACCTGCGGGTTGTCCTTGAGGAAGGCTTCCAGCTCGTTAACGCCCTGAATGCCATAGGTGTTGCCCACCCAAACATTCGAGAAGCCTACCGTGTACTTCTTCTCGGATTCGGCGGTAGCGCCAACGCACAGGGAAAGAACCAGAACCATTGCCAGGAACAAAGCCATCAGTTTCTTCATTACGACATCCTCCTTGTTATTTAATTGAAACGAATGAAGTACAAATTGAGAACACTCTCAATCTTTAATTGTAAGTCTAACATACGATTTTGACATAAACAAGGGCGAAAAAGGCTGAATTTATAACAAAACTGGTATCAAATGGCCTTTTCTGTGTGCTCAGGCACAAGAATGGGCCATGAAGCAAAAAGTGGTAAAATCCTCGGCAGGGGGAAACATTTCATTAATTATTGACAGTAACTTATGAAGCATGATATGATTTACCCGCCCTAAATTCAAAATAGGAGGTGCTCTTGTGAAAAAAACGCATCTTAGGAAAAGCCTGATTGCACTGAGCCTGGCGCTTGTAATGGCGTTTTGCACGATGACCGTGGGCCTGTGCGAAACCCTGACCGGCGAGGCGGAGGGATACGGCGGAGCCATCAAGGCCACGGTGAGCGTTGAGGACGGCGCGATTACCGGCCTGCTGCTTACCGGCGAAGGGGAAACGCCCGCTATTGGCGGAGCCGCTCTGGAGACCCTGATGGAAACGATTGTGGCCGCCGGTACCGTGGACGGTGTGGACGGCGTGGCTGGCGCCACCTGGACTTCCAACGGCGTATTTGCCGCCGTGCGCAACGCCATGGGCGTTGAGGAAGCCGCCCCCGCGCAGGACGAGGTTATGGCCGTAACGGCCAACGGCCTGTCCCACGGCGTTGGCGTTGTTTCCACCCCGCGCCTTGGCCCGGGTTCCGACGCGGAGAACGTGGGCGTATACTCCTTTAATGAAGTGATTGCCTATGCCATCGTTGACAGCGACAAGCGCATTGTGGATTTGGAAGTGGACGTGCTGGAGATCATCACCCCCAACCATGACGAATCCAACGAGGGCGACAACTTCATGGCTGGCTGGCCGGGACAGAGCTATAACAACGACGCTGATGGCGACGGCACTGTAGAAGGCCAGCTTGAGGAAACCGAGGAAATCTTCACCGAGGAGCTGCTCTCCTGGAAAACCAAGCGCCAGAAGGGCTCCGAGTACAAGATGAACTCCGGCACCTGGGAACAGGAAATGGATATCTTTGAAGCCTTCTTCAAGGGCAAGACCGTGGAAGAAATCAAAGCCTGGTATGAGAAGCATTGCTCCGACGTGAACGGCCGCCCCATCACCGCCGCCTCCACCAAGGAGGAGGATGTGGCCAAGTTCAGCGCCCTTACCGATGAGGAAAAGGCCGTGAACGACGCGATTGCCGGCGCTACCATGTCCCTTACCGACCCGCACGGCGATATCATTGCCGCGATTGCCAAGGCTGTGGACAACGCCATTCCCATGCGGGATGTGAAGAACATCGCCAAGGTTGGCATGGGCGTTAACGTGATGCCGCGCCTGGGCCCCGGCAGCGATGATAAGGAAGTGCCCTGCTACAGCTTCAACCTCGCCGTGGCCGCTGTTTGCTACGACGCGGAGGATAAGGTGGTCGACATGTTTGCCGACGTGATGGAGATTATCACCCCCAACCATGACGGCGCTGACGACAACGCCTTCACCGGCTGGCCGGGCCAGAGCTACAACGCGGATGTTGACGCTGACGGCGCTGTGGACGAGGTATGGACCCAGACCGAGGAAAGCTTTACGGAGCAGATTTCCGCCTTCCAGACCAAGCGCGACCTGGGCAGCAAGTACAAGATGAACTCCGGCACCTGGGCCGAGGAAATCACCGCTTATGAAGGCGCGATGGTTGGTAAGACTACCGAGGAGATTTCCGCGTGGGTTGCCAGCTGCTTCTCCGACCTGAATGGCCGTTCCCTGCATGGCACCTCTCAGAAGGAGGAGGACATTGCCAAGTACGCTGCCATGACCGATGAGCAGAAGGCCGAAATGGACGCCATCTCCGGCGCTACCATGGCCCTGCGCGACGGCCACGGCGACATTCTCACCGCGATTGAGCAGGCCTTTGCGTGCGCCAAGCCTGTGGATATCACCGTGGAGTGAGTTTGACGGCTTATCGGAAGGAAAGATAGGGATTAGAATGGCCCTCCGCATCGTGGGTGCGGAGGGCTTTTCATTGTTAGCTTTAACACAATCAAAACCACCGGCTCAGCCGGTGGTTTTGATTATCTGAAATTTTACAAGGGAAGGGAGCGCTGCTCAAGCAAAGAAGCTTATAGTGCCAGGGCCTGGGACTTTGCTCCAAGCCTCCCGCTGCTATACGGGCATATTCCCGCTTTTCAGCCGGACAGCGTCAAACTGTTCCAGAATCGCCAGACTGCTGCTTGTGCCGATGCGCTCCGCGCCCGCGTCCAGCATGGCCGCGCAAGTTGCCCAGTCGCGGATGCCACCCGCCGCCTTTACTTTTACACCGTCGCCAACCGTCTGCTTCATCAAACGCACATTTTCCGCCGTCGCGCCCTGCGGGCCCATACCGGTACTGGTTTTGATGTAATCGGGCCGTACCTCGCGCGCGATTTTCGCTACCGCGCGGATTTCATCGTCCGTCAGATAGCAGGTTTCAAAGATGACTTTGCATATCTTTGCGTTTCTGTGGCATATGGAAACGATGGTTTCCATTTCCTTGCGGATATAGGCTAGATTTCCGTTCTTCAATTCACCCACGTTGATGACATAATCAATTTCATCAGCGCCGTTGGCGATGGCGTCCTCTGTTTCAAACGCCTTGGCCTCAATGGTCGTCTGGCCGGTGGGAAAGCTAACGGCCGCGCCTACGTGCACACCGCTGCCCTTGAGTAACTGCTTGCACAGGGAAACGGGGGAGGAGTTGATGGCCACCATGGCAAAGCGGTGGGCCGCCGCCTCGGCGCAAAGCTTTTCAAATTCGGCCTTACCGGCGAACGGTTTCAGGTTCGTGTGATCGATGATGGCGCAGAGCTGTTCCCGGCTGATTGAACGGCTATCCATAAATATCCTCCTTGCTTAGGATACTATGAGCCGGAAGCTTTTTTGAAAAGCCGTCCTTTTCATAGCCCCGAATATGGAACGGATGGTCTGTTCCTGACGGCGCAGTTACCCGTTTTTCAGTGCGATGGCTTCTTTCGCCCGTCGCACAATATCCTCCTTCGTGAGGTGAAGCTCCTTTTGCAGGTAATCAAGCTTGCCCACCTCGCCAAAGCGATCCTGCACGCCCACCTTTAACACGGGGCAGGGCTTGCGGTTGGTGACGCAGTCCGCCACGGCTGAGCCCAGGCCGTTGAGCACGCTGGCGTTTTCCGCTGTGACACAGCAGCCGGTCTTGGCCGTGCTTGCAAGGATCATTTCCTCATCCAAAGGCTTGATGGTATGAATGTTGATGACTTCCGCCTCGATGCCTTCAGCGCTCAGGCATTCAGCGGCCTCCAGCGCTTCCTTGACCATAATGCCGGAAACGGCGATCGTTACATCCTTGCCTTTGCGCAGCAACTTACCCTTGCCCAGCTCAAAGGTATCGCTCTCATTGTAGATGCTCCACGCGTTTTTGCGAAACAGGCGGATATATACCGGGCCGTAATGCTGAAGAATCTGTGGAAAGAGCTTTTTGAACTGTATGCTGTCCACCGGCTCAAAAATGACCATGCCGGGAATGTTGCGCATAATGGCGACGTCCTCAAAGCTCATATGCGTTCCGCCGTTGAGCTCGGCGCTTACGCCGGGATCGCTGCCCACCATTTTAACATTCAGGCCGGCATAGGCTACGGAGATGGTAATCTGGTCGCAGCAGCGGCGAGAAGCAAAGGCGCTGAAGGTATGGGTAAATGGAATTTTTCCCATGGCCGAGAGCCCGGCGGCCACGCTGATCATGTCCGCCTCGGCAACGCCAACGTTTATCAGCCTGTCAGGATAAAGCTTCCTGAATCTCTGCGTGGAGGCGGAGGCCATCAGGTCGGCCTCCACCACGCAGATCCGTTCATCCGTTCTGCCGTATTCAATCAGCAGATCGGAATAGGTAAGCCTTAGCTCGGCAGCTTCTCTTTTCCAATCCATATTATACGTCCTCCCCATCGAGTTTTGCAATTGCTTCTTTCCACATTCCTTCGGTAATGTTTTTCACGGAATGGCTGGATAGCATGTTTTCACAGAAGGAACATCCTTTTCCCTTAATGGTGTTAAGCAGTATCATGGAAGGCTTGTTTTTGACCTTTTTGGCGTTGTCGATGGCGTAGACGATCT
>JALEIQ010000178.1 GCA_022769795.1 Clostridiales bacterium | reverse complement strand
GAGATGAAGACGCTTATGGCCAGCGGCTGCATCTGCGCGCCCAGGGACGGCATCGTGGCCTCCGTGGCGCAGCCCTCCCTTACCGAGCAGGCCGCCGGTACGGTGCTCGCCTCCCTCTATGTGGGGGAGGAAAAGGAAATGGTCGTAACCGTTGACGAGCTGGACATTATCAACGTACAGGTAGGCCAGGACGTGGAAATCGCCATGGACGCCATCACGGACAAAACCTATCCCGGCAAGGTGAGCAAGGTAAGCCAGATTGGCACGGCCACCAGCGGCGTAACCGTGTACGACGTAACCCTGACCGTGGATGGCGACAGCCAGCTAAAGCTTGGTATGAATGGCACGGCCACTATCCGCATCCAGGAGCTATCGGACGTGCTGCTGGTTCCCATCACCGCGCTGAACAGCTCGCGCGGCAGCAGCTATGTATGGCTGAAGGACAGCGGCGCGCAAAGCGGCGAGCCAGGCCAGCGCGTGGAGGTTGAAACCGGCCTGAGCGACGAAAACTACGCCGAAATTCTAAGCGGCCTGAGCGAGGGCGACGTGGTGCTCATCACCCGCGAGGCTAGCGTATCCACCGATAGCCGCGATAGAGAAGACGGCGGCATGATGCCGGATATGGGCATGGGCGGCGGTATGCCCGGAGCGGGCGGCGCAGCTCCCGGCGGCAATCCCGGCAACAACGGCGGCGGCCGCCGTGGCAACTAAGGGGGGCGCGCGGCAATGATTGACATGACGGACGTGGTGAAGCGCTATACCCTTGGCGGCGAAACCATCTATGCGCTCAACCATATTTCCCTGCATGTGGACGAGGGCGAGTATGTGGCCATCATAGGCCCCTCCGGCAGCGGCAAAAGCACGCTGATGAACATCATCGGCTGCCTGGATGTGGCGGACGGGGGCAGCTACCTGCTCAACGGCAAGCCCATCCAAAAGTACCGCGAGCGCCAGCTTGCCCGCATCCGCAACAGGCAAATCGGCTTTATCTTCCAGGGCTTTAACCTGTTAAGCAAGCTTTCCGCTCTGGAAAATGTGGAGCTGCCCATGATTTATCAGGGCGTGCGCGCCGGGGAGCGCAGGCGTCTGGCCAGGGAGGCTTTGGAGCGCGTGGGCCTGGGCGAGCGCATGAGGCACCGCCCCGCGCAGCTCTCCGGCGGCCAGCAGCAGCGCTGCGCCATCGCCCGGGCCATCGCGGTAAAGCCCTCGCTGATTCTGGCTGACGAGCCCACCGGCAACCTGGATAAAAAAACGGGCCGGGAAATCCTGCAAATTTTCCGCGAGCTGCACGAGGCGGGCAATACCATCGTGCTCATCACGCACGATAACAAGGTGGCGCAATGCGCGGGGCGCGTCATCCGCATTGAGGATGGCCGTCTGTACGAAAATCAGGAGGTGCCGCAGGATGATCTACCAATCGTTTAAGATGGCGCTCAAGGCTATTGCGGGCAACAAAATGCGCTCCTTCCTGACCATCCTGGGCGTGGTGATCGGCGTGGTGGCCATCGTGGTGCTGGTGGCTATCGGCCAGGGGGCCAACAGCTCCGTGGTTTCCAGCATAGAGGGCATGGGCACCAACCTGATTAACGTATCCATCCGTGCGCGGCGCGTGAACCCCGTTACCATGGACGGCCTCAACGAGCTGGCGCAAAGCCCGTCCATCGCTCATGTGGCGCCCATCGCCAATGTGAACGGTACGGTGAAGGCGGGCGTAACCACCTATGACGACGGCTCCGTGCAGGGCACCGCGCCCGGCTACGACGAAATCCGCAACTGGACGGTGGCCGAGGGGCGCTTTCTGAAGCAGCCCGATATTGACAACCGCAGCTTTGTGGCCGTCATTGGCGCGGAGGCTGCCGAAGAAATGTACGGCACCCCCCACGCCGTGGGCGAAACCTTCACCCTGAACGGATACACCATTACCGTGGTTGGCGTTTTGGAGGCCGTGGGCTCCAGCGCCTCCGGCAGTAATGATAACCAGATTTTGATTCCCTACACCCTGGCGCAGCGCCTGTTCCAGCAAACGGGCATCTCCTCGTTCTACGTATCGGCAACGTCCCCGGATAGGGTCGCGCAGGCGCAAAGCGAGGTGGAGCGCTATTTGGAAAAGGCGTTTGAGAGCTACAACACCTCCTCCTACGGCACGCAGTACAGCGTCTACAACCAAACCGAGATGCTCTCCGCCCTGAGCGAAACCACCAGCACCCTTACGCTGATGCTGGGCGGCATCGCGGGCATCTCGCTGCTGGTGGGCGGCATCGGCATTATGAACATCATGCTGGTAAGCGTGAGCGAGCGCACGCGGGAAATCGGTATCCGCAAGGCCATCGGCGCGGCGCGCAGCAATATCCTGATGCAGTTTTTGATCGAATCGCTGGTGGTAAGCCTGATGGGCGGGCTGCTGGGGCTGCTGATATCCGTGGGCGCGGTGCGCTTCCTGGGGCCCGTTTTGGATATGACGCTCGTGATACCCGTTAACGTGGCATGGATGGCCATTGGCTTTTCGGTGTTTATCGGCGTGGTGTTCGGCATGTACCCGGCCAATAAGGCCAGCAAGCTGCGTCCCATTGAGGCGCTGCATTACGAGGGCTAACGTTTCAAAAACGCACGCATGGAACCCCTTCGGGCCGCGCATGCTAGTTCCGCAGGAACGGCGGCGCGGCCTTTTTGCGCGCCGTGAAAGGATGGGAGCAGCGTATGCGTGGGTTTCGGACGGACTTGGCTATGGAAACGCTGGGGCAGGGCGGCACGGCGGTGGAGGGCGTGCGCGTGAGCACGCACCGCATGGGCGGCATCACCCATACGCGCATCCGCATTGAAAAGCAGAGCGCGGCGGAGCTGCTGGGGCGGCAGCCGGGCGAATATATCACGCTGGAATATCATGATCTGCCCCGCTGCGACGCGCATACGCGCGACCTGCTGGCCCGCATGGTGGCGCAGGGCGTGCGCAGCCTTTTGCCCCCGGAGGGCGAGGTACTGGTGGTTGGACTGGGCAACCGCAACGTAACCGCGGACGCGCTTGGCACCCGCGTGGTGGAGCGCATGCTGGTAACCCGCCATCTCAGGCAGGCCATGGCGCGCGAGCTCAGGGGCAAGCTGCGCGGCGTAAGCGCGATAGCGCCGGGCGTGCTGGGCCTTACCGGCATTGAAACGGCGGAGCTGTGCCGCGGCCTGGTGCGCCATGTGAACCCCACCGCCGTAATCGCCATAGACGCGTTGGCCGCCTTTGAAAGCGAGCGCATCTGCACCACGGTGCAAATTACCAATACGGGCATCGAGCCGGGCAGCGGCGTAGGCAACCACCGCCTGGGCCTTACGCAGGAAACGCTGGGCGTGCGGGTGATCGCCGTGGGCGTGCCAATGGTGGTATACGCCTCCACCATCGCGCGCGACGCCATGGCCCGCCTGATCGACGCCTACGGCATCTTCCGCTCCGGGCACGAGGAGGCCGCGCAGCGGCTTTTGCGCCAGGTTTCCGAGGGCTTTTTGGGCGATATGGTGGTCACTCCGCGCGAGATTGACGAGCTGGTGCTCAACGTGGCGGATCTGCTCAGCGATGGGCTGAACCAGGCGCTACAGCCCGCAATCGACCGCGACACCCTGCATATGTACATGCATGTCTAGCATATACTGGAACGTGAACGGCTCAAATCGTGGACAGGCGGTGAACGGGATGAACGACAGGCAACAGATCATCCGGCAGGCGGCGGCCATGCTATTGGCGCTGCTGCTGGGCGTGTGCGCGGGCAGGTTTGCGCCGCCGCGCGGGGAAGCGGCCTTTTCCGCGTCCCTGCCCGCGTCCGCGCAGGAGCCCGCCGCCGTCCCCGCCTACGCCTCCTGGCTCATGGACGAGGATCATCTTTTGGTGGCGGGCGAAACGCCGGAGGCCACGCCCGAAGCGCAGGAGGAAAACCTGTTCGCCCTTTCGCCCACGCCCGGCCCCAGCGCGGCACAGGAGACCACCGTTCAGCCCGGCTTCGCCATCGAGGTTTTGGAAGCGCAGACCGCCGCGCCCCGCAAACGGGTGCTCATCTACCATACGCACACCTACGAGGCCTATGAGCCCACGAAGGAGGATCCCTATCAGCCCACCGAGCAATGGCGCACCGCGGACAGCGCGCACAACGTGGTGCGCGTGGGCGAGGAGCTGGCCGGGCTTTTGCGCGGGCTTGGGGTGGAGGTAACGCATGACGTAACGGCCTTTGAGCCGCCCAACCTGAGCACCGCCTACGCCCGCTCGCTGGATATGCTTGAAAAGCGCCTTCAGGCGGGCGAGAGCTACGACCTCTATATCGATTTGCACCGCGACGCCTACGCCGCCTCCTACACCGGGCGCAACACCGTTACAACCGGCGGCGCGGAAGCCGCCAAGCTTATGCTGCTCATAGGCAAGGGCGAGGGCCAGACCGGCCAGGGCTTTGATGAAAAGCCGGATTGGCAGGGCAATCTCGCCATTGCCCAAAGCATTACCGGCGCGCTGAACGCGCAGGCAGCGGGCCTGTGCCGGGACGTATGCATCAAAAGCGGCCGGTTCAACCAGCACGTTTCGCTGGGCTGCGTGCTCATTGAGGCCGGAAACAACCATAACACGCTTGAGGAGGTGCTGGCCGCCATGCCCTACCTGGCGGACGCCATCGCCCAGTACCTTTGCCAGTAACCCTTCGCCATGCCCGCGGACGGACTTGAAAAAGGCCGCTCTTGCGGGTATAATCTTGTGCGGAGGTGGATGGCCTTGAACGATCGTCCGGTAGGCGTTTTTGATAGCGGGCTCGGCGGCATCAGCGTGCTGGGTGAGGCGCTGCGCGTCCTTCCGAAGGAAAACTTCGTCTATTTTGGCGATACCCAAAACATCCCCTATGGCGATAAACCGCCCGAGCTGGTATTGCGCTATACGCATCAGGCCGTGGACAGGCTGATTGCGCACGGCTGCAAGGCGATTGTAATCGCGTGCAACACAGCCACCAGCGTAGCCGCCGGAGCCCTGAGGCAGGAGCTGCATATGCCCATCATCGGTATGGAGCCCGCGCTCAAGCCCGCCTCCCTGCTGCCTGGCGACGGGCATGTGCTGGTGATGGCCACACAGGTTACGTTGTCGCGGCCTAAATTTCAAAGCCTGATGGCGCTGTATGGACGCAACGCCATTCCCTTGCCCTGCCCCGGACTGATGGAATGCGTGGAAGCGGGCGCATTGGAAGGCCCGCGCGTGGAAAGGGTGCTGAGCGCCCTGCTTACGCCCTATCGGGATACGCCCATCAAGGCGGTGGTGCTGGGCTGCACGCACTACCCCTTTTTGCGGAGGGCTATCGCGGGCTTTTTTGCGCCCGGAACGCCGCTGATTGACGGCAATCTTGGCACAGCCATGCAGCTTGGCCGCCGCCTGGTGCAGGAGGGGCTGGAGAGCCCCGGGCCCGGCGGCAGGGTAACGTTCCTTTCCTCCCTGGAGGGCGCGGAACCCGTCACTCGCATGCAGCATATGTTGGAGCTATGGCGCGCAGCCGGGGGCAACGGCTGAACAAAAGCCGCTGGAAACGCGGCGGATTGGGGTATGCAAATGAAAAAGGTGATGCTCGTCTTTGGCACCCGCCCGGAGGCCATCAAGATGTGCCCGCTGGTGCTGGAGCTTAAGCGGCGGCCCGCATTTGAAACGATTGTGTGCGTAACCGGCCAGCACAGGCAAATGCTGGATCAGATACTGGAGTGCTTTCACGTAGCGCCAAACTATGACCTGCGCATCATGCGTGAAAAACAAACGCTGTTTGATGTGACGCTCGCCATTCTGGAACGCCTCAGGCGCATTCTGGAGAGAGAACGGCCCGATGTGGTGCTGGTGCACGGCGATACCTCCACCGCCTTTGTGGCGGCGCTGGCCTGCTTCTATATGCAAATTCCCGTAGGCCACGTGGAGGCGGGGCTGCGTACCTATAACCTGTATTCCCCCTTCCCAGAGGAATTCAACCGCCAGGCGGTGGATTTAATCGCGAGGTTCTATTTTGCGCCCACGGAAATGAGCCATCAGAACCTGCTGAAGGAAGGCAAGCCGGACGCGCATATCCACGTGACCGGCAATACCGTGATAGACGCGCTGGAAACCACCGTGCGCGCCGATTACACCCATCCCGAAATCACCTGGGCCAAGGGCAGCCGGCTCATTCTTTTGACCGCGCACAGGCGCGAAAATTTGGGCGATCCCATGTATGAAATGTTCCACGCCATCCGCCGCATCGTAGATGAAACGCCGGATGTGAAGGTGCTTTATCCCATGCATATGAACCCCGCCGTGCGCGAAATGGCGCGGCGGTGCTTTGACGGGCAAAGCCGTGTCCACATGATTGAGCCGCTGGATGTGTTGGACTTCCACAACCTGATGGCCAACGCCTATCTCATCATGACCGACAGCGGCGGCATCCAGGAGGAGGCCCCGGCCCTTGGCAAGCCCGTGCTTGTGATGCGCGACACCACCGAACGCCCCGAGGGCGTGATGGCGGGCACGCTCAGGCTGGTCGGCACGGACGAAACCGCCATCTATGCCGCCGTGCGCGAGCTTTTGACCGACGAGGCCGCCTATCACGAGATGGAGCACGCCGTAAACCCATATGGCGACGGCCACGCAAGCCGCTACATTGCCGATATTCTGGAAAGGGAGCTGTAGCCTAGCGCCTAAGCCCCCGCATGCCCCATAGCGCCAGCGCGCTCAGGCCGCACCAGGCAAGCGTGTACGGCGCGCAGATTTGCCCGCGCACGTTCATAGGCGCGCGCCGATAGTCCCAAATTTGATACCTGCGGTTAAACAGCAGGCCAAACGCGTATTCCACGCCGGTGATGCAAAGACCGCCCAGCAGCGCCTGCCGCCACAGGGGGCGGTTTTTTTTCATACGTTCCAGCGCATGCAGCATGCTAAGCGATATGCCGCCCGCCAGCGCCATGGCGGGGTGGGTGCGTCCACGCCAGCCGATTTCAATCATGGGATAGAGCAGGGAACCCGCCAAAAACGTGTGGAACATGCAAACACTGCCTTTCCTGCGGCTGTTCTTGGCAGCCGCCAGACTGTAGAAAAAACCCTGGGAGGCTTGGTGGGCCGCTGCCCTCCAAACAACAATCCGAACCCAGCGACATGTGCGGTGGGTTCGGAAGCCTTGCGTAGCAAGGTTTCCCGTTCACCGGCCGCGCCAAAGGCGCAGGTGAACCCTGTTTCGGCGGAAAAGATCGCGCAGTGAGCTTTTTCGACGGCCTGGCGGCTGCCTTTTAGCCGCGCTTCTTTTCTAGCATGCCCGTCCCCGCGCACGCCATACCATCCATTGCATTTCGACAGTATCTGCGCTATACTGTGAAAGTATACGAATTATAACGTTAGGAGGTGCTCAGCGCATGCGGATTACCATGATCTGCATAGGCTCTACCGGCGATGTGCGGCCCTACATCGTCCTGGGCCGGGAGCTCAAGGCCCGCGGGCATGATATTGCCATTTGCGCCTTTTCCGATTTCGAGGCCTCCGTGCTCAAGGAGGGCTTCCGCTTCAAGCCCATCTCCGGCGATGTGAAAAAGCTCATGTCGCATCTTATGAGCGGAGCCAACGGCGTGGGTTTCCTAAAGCAGGTGCGCGACGGCATGAGGGATATCCTCGAGCCCTTCCTGGCCGGTCTGGAAGCCGCCTGCGATGGCGCGGAGGCGATCATCGCCACCTATTTTGGCCAGGTGTTTCAATCCCTGGCCGAGGTTCGCCATATCCCCTATATCCAGACGCAGTATTTCCCCATGGATCAAAACCCCAACGCGCCCATCGCCTCCGCGCCGGGCCAGCACGCGGGCAAGGCGTGGAACCTGGCCAGCTACCAGCTTGGCTACCTGCTCATCAGCACGCTGGAAAAATACTACCTGGCCGATTGGCGCGCCGCGCGCGGCATGAGCCCACGCAAGCTTGAGGCCACGCCCAGCTACGAGCTCAACGGCCACACCATTCCCGTGCTTTACGCCATGAGCCCGCTTATCATGCCCCGTCCCGCCCGCTGGGGTGAAAACATCCACATGACCGGCTACTGGCTGGACCGGCAAGCGGCCGATGGCTTCAGTCCCGAGCCTGGGCTGGAAGCCTTTCTAAGCGCGGGTGAAACGCCCATCTATATCGGCTTTGGCTCTATGACCAGCGGCGATATGGGCGCCACGCTAGAGATTGTGTTGGAGGCCGTGCGCCAAAGCGGCGTGCGCGCCGTGCTTTCCACTGGCTGGGGCGGCGTTGCCATTCCCCCGCGTGAGGATATCTATGTGGCGGATTTTGTACCCCATGACTGGCTGTTCCAGCGCGTGAGCGCCGTGGTGCACCACGGCGGCGCGGGCACCACAGCCGCCGGCATCGTAGCGGGCAGGCCCACGCTGGTAATCCCCTTTGGCGGCGATCAGCCCTTCTGGGGCGAGCGCGTCAGGGCGCTGGGCATGGGGCCTAGGCCGCTGCCGCGCGATAAGCTTACCGTGGCGCGCCTGAAAAAAGCCCTTGTGCAGCTTACCCAAACCAAAAAGTACCGCGTCGCGGCCCGCGAGCTTGGCGAACGCCTGCGCATGGAAAACGGCGCGGAAATCGCCGCCAACATCATTGAGCATGAGCTGCGTAAGTGGCTGCGCGAGGAGGGCCGCGAGCCTGTGCTCGTGCCTGGAGAGCAAAGCGTATCCTTGTAATCGAATCTTATTTTGGGAAAGGAAGATCCATTCATGAGCGATTCGCGTACCCTGGCGGATCTAAAGCCAGGAGAAAGCGGCGTGGTAAGCACCGTAGGCGGCGAGGACGCCCTGCACCGCCATCTGTTGGATATGGGCATCACGCCCGGCGTAAAGGTACTTCTGCAAAAAACCGCCCCCATGGGCGACCCGGTGGAAATCCATCTGCGCGGCTATGCCCTTACCCTTCGTTTGGAGGACGCGCGCAAAATCGGCCTTGCCTGAGGCCGCCTACATTGATAACGGAAAAGAGCGATTTTTCCCATGCGCTACACCTTTGCTTTGGCAGGAAACCAGAACAGCGGCAAAACGACTCTCTTTAACCAGCTAACGGGCAGCAACCAGCATGTGGGCAACTGGCCCGGCGTAACGGTGGAGCAAAAAACGGGCACTATGCTGCACCATCACCATGGCTCGCAAACCCACATCGGCCTTTCCTGGCGCGGCAAGCGCGAGGAAAGCAAAACCGGCGGCGTGCCCGAGGAGGATTCCGACGTTACCATCGTCGATCTGCCCGGCATCTACTCCCTCAGCCCCTATTCGCTGGAGGAGATTGTAAGCCGCAACTATATCGTGCGCGACAAGCCCGATGTGGTCATCAACATCGTGGACGCAACCAATCTGGAGCGCAACCTCTACCTGACCTTGCAGCTTTTGCAGCTGGGCCGTCCGGTGGTGGTGGCTCTTAACATGATGGACGAAGTGCGCAGCCACGGCGACGCAATCGATATCAAGGGGCTGGAAAAGGGCCTGGGCGTGCCGGTAATCGCCATTTGCGCGCGCAAGGGAGAGGGGCTTGACGAGCTGGTACGCCGCACCATGCAGGTGGCCGAGCGCAAGCAGCTGCCCAACAAGCTGGATATTTGCGGTGGCGCGGCGCATAAGGCGCTGCACGCGATCCAGCACCTGGTGGAGCAGCCCGCCATGGCGCACGACATCATGCCGCGCTACGCCGCCACCAAGCTTTTTGAGGGCGACGCGCCCATGCTTGAGGAGCTTGAGCTGAGCGCGGATACCCAGCATATCATCGAGGAAATCCTATCCGCCATGGAGCGGGAGGTGGGCATGGAGCGCGCCGCCGTGATGGCGGACACCCGCTACACCTTTATTGAAAAGCTGCTCTCCACCTGCTACACCCGCGGCAGCGCGGAAGGCGATACCCTGACTGACCGCATCGATAACGTGCTGACCCACCCGGTGCTGGCCATTCCCGTGTTCCTGGTAATGATGCTGCTTGTGTTCTACATCACCTTTGGGCCGTTTGGCACATGGATAGCGGACGGCTTTTCCGCCCTTGTGGATAACGGCGTAGACCTGCTCTCCGGCGCGCTGACGGGCTGGGGCGTGGCCGGATGGGTACATGATTTGCTCATCAACGGCGTGTTTACAGGCGTGGGGAGCGTGCTTTCCTTCCTGCCGACGATCCTGATTCTGTTCCTGCTGCTGTCCATCCTGGAGGACAGCGGTTACATGGCGCGCGCCGCCTTCCTGATGGACCGTCCGCTGCGCAAGCTGGGCCTGAACGGCCGCAGCTTCATTCCCATGATGATGGGCTTTGGCTGCACCGTGCCCGCCGTGATGAGCGCCCGCAGCATGAATACCCAGCGTGACCGCCGCTTCACCATTATGCTCACGCCCTTCATGAGCTGCGGCGCGAAGGTGCCCATCTATGCGCTGTTCACCCGCGCGTTCTTCCCGGGCAATCAGGTGCTGGTGATGAGCGCCTTCTACCTTACGGGAATTGTGGTGGCCATCTGCGCGGGCCTGGTGCTCAAGCGCACGGTTTTCCACGGCGATGCCGCTCCATTCATCATGGAGCTGCCCAGCTATCGCCTGCCCGCCCCGGCCAACGTGGCGCGGCAGATGTGGGATAAGGCCAAGGATTTTCTTAAGCGTGCGTTTACGGTCATCTTTCTGGCCACACTGGTGGTGTGGTTCTTGCAAAGCTTCACCTTCAGCCTGGCCCCCGCGCCGGACGTGGCCCACAGCATGCTTGGCGTGATCGCCGGGTTCATCGCGCCCATTTTCCGCCCGGCGGGCTTTGGCTCGGTGGAGGCTTCCACGGCTGTGCTCACCGGCGTAATGGCCAAGGAAAGCGTGGTCAGCACCCTGGCCGTGCTGGCCGGTGTGGACGCCGAAAGCACGCAGATGCTCGCCTCGCTGCAAAGCATCTTCCCAAGCACGCTGGCGGCGGTATCCTTCCTGGTGTTTGTGCTGCTCTACATGCCCTGTGTGGCCGCCTTTGCCGCCATGCGGCGTGAAATGGAAAGCGGCCATTGGGCCGCGGGCGCCGTGGCGGCGCAAACCGGCCTTGCCTGGCTGCTGGCCACGCTGGTGTTCCAGGTGGGCCGCCTGCTGGGGCTGGGCTGAACCCTCTGTGGAAAGGAGCCTGTTTCCTTGCTCGCACAGGTTTTGAACGTTGTGCTTCCCGCCGTGGTATTCGGCTACGGCCTCTATCTGCTCATCCGCATGCTGCGCGGCCGCGCCAGGGGCTGCGGATGCGGCGGCTGCTCGGGCTGCCCCATGGCGCATAGCTGCGCGGAGCTTTCCCACATGAAACGAAAAGAGGATACGCATGATGATTGATGTACCTGTTTCTATGCGCCTATATGGGCTTGTGACCGATTCCATCGTAGACGGGCCGGGCTTCCGCACGGCCATCTTCACACAGGGCTGCCCGCACCATTGCGAGGGCTGCCACAACCCCGGCAGCCACGACTTTGACGCGGGCACCGTGTGGACGCTAAACGATATCGAAAAAAAGTTTACCGGAAATCCTCTGCTGGAGGGCATTACCCTCAGCGGCGGGGAGCCCTTTGCCCAGCCCGCCGCCTGCTGGGAGCTTGCGCGGCGCGCCCACGCAAAGGGGCTTACGGTATGGGTCTATTCCGGCTACACCTATGAAAAGCTGTGCGCTATGGCGCAAACCGACGAAGCCGTAGACGCCCTGCTCAACGAGGCGGACGTGCTGGTGGACGGGCCCTTTTTGCTCAAGGAGCGCTCCTTGGAGCTGAATTTTTGCGGCAGCCGCAACCAGCGGCTCATTGACCTAAAGAAAACGCGCGCGCAGAACGCGGTTGTTCTGTACACGCCCCCGGAGTGGTAATGCATGATGAAGCTGGCGTTATTGACAACGGGCGGCACCATCGCCTGCACGGCCGGGCCTAACGGGCTTGCTCCCACCCTGCGCGCCCGCGACCTGCTTGAGGCCATAGGCGGCTCTCTCCCCTGCGAGATTGCGGCCCAGGACGTATTCCTGATGGATTCCAGCAACATGCAGCCGGAGGAATGGTGCGTGCTGGCCCGCGCCGTGAACGATGCGCTTGCCGCCTGCGACGGCGTGGTAATCACCCATGGCACCGATACCATGGCCTATACCGCCGCCGCGCTCTCCTTCATGCTGGCGGGCGTGGGCAAGCCGGTCATTTTAACCGGCTCGCAGCTGCCGCTGGCCCATCCTCTTACGGACGCGCGGCTGAACCTGCTGCGCGCTTTTACCGCCGCTATGGCGGGCGTGCCAGGCGTGTATGTGTGCTTCGGCGACCGCCTCATTTCCGGCGTGCGCTGCGTAAAGACGCATACCACCTCCATGGACGCCTTTTCCAGTGTAAACGCGCCCATGGCGGGCCATTTTGACGTGGACGGCGTGCATTTCACCCATCCCCAGCCCTACCTGCCCCTGCACGCGGAGGAGCCCTACCGCCTGCGCGACGGCATTGACCCCCGCGTGTTTTTGCTGAAGCTGGTGCCCGGCACTTCGCCGGATGTGCTGCGCTTTGTGCAAAACGAGGGCTATCGCGGATTGGTCATTGAGGCGTTTGGCTTGGGCGGGCTGCATTACATCCGCCGCAACCTGGTGCGCGCCATGCAGGAGCTGGGCGAAAGCGGCGTGCAGGTGCTTGTGGTAAGCCAATGCCTGTACGAAAAAGCCGACCTCAGCATTTACGAGGTCGGCAGGGGCCTTTTGCAGGAGTATGTGCGCAGCGGCCGCGACATGACCACCGAGGCCGCCGTATGCAAAATGATGTGGGCCCTTGGGCAGGAAAACCCGGGCGAATGGCTGGCCCATAGGCTGGTGGGCGAATACCGCTAGGGTTATTCCAGACTGTCTATAAACCCCTTGGGAGGTGTCGGAGGGCCGCAGCCCTCCGACTGGAATCCGAACCCAGCGACATGTGCGGTGGGTTCGGAAGCCTTGCGTAGCAAGGTTTCCTTGCAGGATTCACCGGCCGCGCCGTAGGCGCCGGTGAATCCTGTTTCGGCGGAAAAGATCGCGCAGCGAGCTTTTTCGACGGCCTGGTGATTCCCCCTCCTGCGGGGGATACACGGTTTGGCCTACCCCAATAAGCGAGGAAACCGTGCGAACAAACTTCTTGTTCTTCCAGGTGGCAATCTGGTTAAGCATGCGCCCCCGAAACACCAGCGCCATGGTATTGCCTCCGTCCAGATTGAGCGCCTCCCGCACGCCCCGCGCATTCAGCATGCGCGTAAGGCGGATGAGGCCCGTGCCCTCGCTGGATTCCATGCGGCCCAGCACGCTCAGCAGCAAATAATGTCCCGGCTCGTACATCCCCAGCGCCTGGCGCGGGGATTTTGTTTCATACCAGCCCTCCAGCACCATGGGGTCCATTTCGCCGTCCTTCATCAGCACAGGGCCAAAGCAATACACGTTCACCGCGCCCAGCTCCGTCAGCTTCTGCGCGGTTATCTCGCCACAGCGGTAAGCTATCAGGCTGCCGTCGGCAAACTGGGCCAGCATGTCCAGGTTGGGCAGGTTATGCAGGCGCTTTGAGTATGTTTCATCGCCAAGCACCTCGCCCTCACGGATGACGATGCCCACCTTCTCCTTCTGGTACATGCGGTGGCCGTAAAAATCATCCGAAAAGCCCAGCACAAAGCCGCTGTCCGTTGCGATGTCAAAGGGATAGCGGAAGTGCGTGCCCGGCCTTTCCGGGTTGTTTTCCACGGTCAGCATCTTTTCCTGACCGCGCAGGCGAATATCGGTTTCAAACCATTCCAGCGGGATGCTCTCGTCCGCCCGCTTGAGGATGGTAATTTGCAAATCGCGCGTGAGGTAGGCCCAGAAGCCCCCCTCGTCGTCCTCATACCAAAATTCTCCCTCGCCCGCCAGGTAGCCGTCCGCGTCGCGCTCGGGCCATTCAATCTGCGGCTGCGCAGGCGCGGCCAGCACCGTGTCAAAGCAGCCCGTCGCGTCCTGCGCGTACAGGCGTTGGTGCGTTTCAGCGTCCAAAACGCCGCTCGCCTCCAGCCCGTCCGCCTTCTGAAAGCGCTTGAGCGCCTTTTGCGCCTCGCTGTTAAAGCTGTCGCTAAGGTTGGAGGTGCTCAGATACCCAAGCTCAAACAGGCGCTGCTTCATCAAAAGCACGTCTTCGCCCTTGTCCCCCTTTTTAAGCACAATTTCAGCCTGCGCGGCTGCAGCCAAGCCCGGCAAAAGGGCCGTCAAAAGCGTCAGCACTACAATCAATCCGGCTTTTCCATAGGTCAGGCGTCTTGTTTGCATAAAGTGTTTCACCCATCCATCTGTTTTTCGAGTCCACTATATCATTTTCTTCCCAATGTGACAAGCTTTTTTACAGTTGACGAACGCTTGTTCCGTGTGCTATGCTGAAAAGGATTTACAGGACGGGGGCCGGACGTATGGACACAATCCAAAAAGTGCAGGCATGCCGCTTTCTGCTGGAGCGGCACGGCCTGATGGGCGCGCGGCGCTTCCGCGGCAGCGAGGGCGTGCTGGACTATGTGCGCCAGGTGGGCTGCGTGCAATATGATCCCGTGGACGCATGCGGCAAAAGCCACGAGCTGGCGCTTCTGGCGCGCGTGCACGGCTTTTCCAAGCCTATGCTGGACGACCTGCTGTATGGCAGCCGCCTGCTCATAGACGCCTTCGACAAAAATATGTGCCTGATGCTTACCCAGGATTGGCCCTGCATGGCGTTTGTGCGGCGGGGCTTTCAGCAGCACACGCGCTCCAGCGAGGCGGTGGAGCCGCTGATTCCCGAGGTCTTGAAGCTTGTGCACGAGCGCGGCTGCCTGAGCGCGCAGGAATTAAACCTGCCCCAAAAAACGGATTGGTACTGGAGCGCCGCCTCGCTTGGCCGCGCCGCGCTGGAAACGCTGTATTTTCGCGGCGAGCTGGTGGTACATCACAAAACCGGCACGGTCAAAAGCTATGCGCTGGCGCGGGATTGCCTGCCCCAGGCGCTATTGGACGCGCCCGACCCCTTCCCCACCGCGGCGGACAGGCAAAAGTGGCAGGTCAGGCGGCGCATTGGGGCGGTGGGCCTGCTGTGGAACGCGCCAAGCGACGCCTGGCTGGGCGTGGAGGGCCTTACCGCGCAGGCGCGCGAGGAAGCCTTCGGCGCGCTTGAACGGGAGGGGGCTATCATGCCGATGCGCGTGGAGGGCATTACGCGGCCATTGTACCTGCTCCGCGAAGAACTGGACAGGCTGCGCGATTGCGCCATGCCCATGGAAAAGCAAGCGCGCCTGCTGGCCCCGCTGGACTGCCTTCTGTGGGATCGCAGGCTGATTGCCGCGCTTTTTGATTATCTCTACAAATGGGAAATCTACACGCCCGAGGCACAACGGCGCTATGGCTACTATGTGCTGCCCGTCGTATACGGCGACCGCTTTGCCGGGCGCATCGAGCCCTTATGCGACCGTCACGAGGGCGTGCTGCGCGTAAAGCGCTTTTGGCCTGAGGCGGATTTTCACGTAACCAACCGTTTTTTATGGGCGCTTGAGGACGAGCTGCAACTTCTTTGCCGCTTTCAGGGGCTTGAGCGCATCGTTTGGGAGGAAGGCTGGCTTCTTTCCTAGGCGTATAGCTGCAAATTTCCCCAGCCATTGAAATTTACCCAACGTCATTGTATAATGTTTGTGGACGATTGACCAAAAATACGGAGGTAAATGCGTGTACAGGCTTTTGATTGTAACCAATGAGCAGCGCGTGAAGGACATGTTTTCCTCCATGGAGGGCTGGGAAGCCATGGGCATTAAGCCTCCAAGGCTGCGTTCCAGCGTGGAGGAAGCTGTGGAGTGCATGCACAAGCATCCCATCGACGCCATCGCCATAGACGGCGCGCCCGCCTTTGAAGCGCTGTACGCCTATCTGGACGAATATTATCCCGATATGCCCATCTTCCAGATCGAGCGCACAGCGGAGGAACAGCTTCAAACCGTGCGGGAGGCTTCCAGCCTGCTCACCCGCCTGAAAGCGGATGATTCCAACGACGATTACGACGATACGCACAACCTGGATTTGCAGCGCGAGCGCTGGCTGCGCAAGTTGATTGGCGGCCTGATTCCCACGGTTGCGGATTTAAGCAGGCAGCTTCGCCTCTACCGCTTCAGCGCGCAGCTTGGCGTGCCCTGCGTGCTGGCCCGCCTTGGCCTATCCACGGACGATTCCTTCCTGGCTGACCGCTGGCACTACGGCAGCGAACGGCTGGAGGTTGCTTTGCGCAACTTCTTTGGCCGCGAGCACGGCGGGATGCGCATCCATGTGGCTGTGGTGTCACAGGAGGAAGTGCGCGTGCTATGCTATCCCCTTAGCCAGGAGGACGGCGTAAGCGAAAACGCCGCCTATGAATATATTCAGGAAACGGTGGATCAGGTCGAGCACTATCTGGGGCTTTCGCTCAAGGTGTTGGAAACGCGCCGCTTGCCCGGGTTGGAGGCATTTGCCGCGGACGGCGGCATTTGACATGGCATCAAAGAAAAAAGCGCTTTGAAAGGAGTATCATATGGGAATCTTTGATATCGTAAAGGGTCAGCTTATTGATGTGATCGAATGGACGGATGATTCCGCCAACGTCATGGTACATAAGTACGATATGAACGGCAAGGAAATCATGATGGGCGCGCAGCTCACCGTGCGGGAAAGCCAGGCCGCCGTCTTTGTGAACGAAGGCCGCCTGGCCGACGTGTTCAGCCCCGGCCGTCACGAGCTTACCACCCAGAATATGCCGGTTATGACCGCGCTCAAGGCGTGGAAGTTCGGCTTCAACTCCCCCTTTAAGAGCGATTTGTACTTTGTAAATACCAAGCAGTTTACCAACCGCAAATGGGGCACCGTGAATCCCGTGATGATGCGCGACGCGGAGTTTGGCATGATCCGCATCCGCGCGTTCGGCTCCTTCTCCTTCCGTGTGAAGGATCCCGCGGCCTTCATGAAGGAGATATTCGGCACCAGCGCCCTGTTCACCGTGGAGGGCGTGGAGGGCCAAATCAAGAGCGTGGTGGTCAGCGGCCTCAGCGACGCCATTGCGCAAAGCAAAATCCCCGCGCTGGATTTGGCTGCCAACTACACCGAGCTTGGCCAGTATGTTCAGCAGGCGCTCAGCCCCAAGGTGGAAGCGCTGGGCCTTGAACTGACCAGCTTTGTGATTGAAAACATCAGCCTGCCCGAGGAAGTGGAAAAGGTCATCGACAAGCGCACCTCCATGGGCGTGGCGGGCGATTTGAACAAATATACCCAGTTCCAGGCCGCGGAAGCCATGCGCGAGGCCGCCAACAACCCCGGCGGCAGCATGGCCGGTATGGGCGTTGGCATGGGCGCGGGCGCTATGATGGGCCAGATGTTTACCCAGAGCATGCAGGCCGCCACGATGCCCCAGCAGGCCGCTTCCGTCGTGTGCGTTGCCTGCGGAAAGACCATCCCTGCCGGTAGCAAGTTCTGCCCCGAATGCGGCGCGCAGCAGGTATCCGCCAGCAAGTTCTGTCCCGGCTGCGGCCAGCAGGCTGCTCCCGGTGCAAAATTCTGCCCCAACTGCGGGCAGCAGCTTGGGTGATTCAACGAACGGGATGCAGGGGCATTAGCCCTCAACCTCAATC
>JALEIQ010000166.1 GCA_022769795.1 Clostridiales bacterium | reverse complement strand
AACTTACCGCTTTCCTGCCATGCTACACTCCCGGTTTCCTTTCGGTCTCCGATAAGGCAGGTTGACTCTCCCATGATTGTGGAAGGTAGCTTCATATTTCTACTTTCGATAGCACCCTATCTGGGCGCACGCCTTCCTCCGTATGCGTTACTTCGGGGTGGAGCTGTACGCCGTAAAGGCGCTTGTCCGGATTGGCCATGGCGGCCACGGGGCAGTTGGAGGTGTGGGCGATGGCCGTAAAGCCCTGCGGCGGCCTGGCCACCTGCCAGGTGTGGCTCATCCAGCACTGGCTTTGGGCTTTCAGCCCCTTGAGCAGGCCGGTTTGGGTTTCATCCATCGTAACGCTGGTGCGTCCATATTCGCGCTGCGCGCATTTCTCAATGGGAGCGCCGTGCAGGTAGGCCATCAGCTGCATGCCGTAGCAAATGCCCAGCACCGGCACGCCGAGCGAGAACACAGCCATATCGATTTTGGGCGCGTCCGCGTCCAGCACGCTGGCGGGGCCGCCGCTTAAAATTATTCCCATGGGATGGACCTCGCGTATTTCCGCCATGGAAGCGCTGTATGGCAGCACATAGGAATAGACCCCGCATTCACGCACGCGCCGGGCGATAAGCTGCGTATACTGTCCGCCGAAGTCCAGGATCAGAACGCACTGTGGTTTTTCCATAAAGGCCCGTTTCTCCTTCCCAAGCCGTAGGTTTCCGAACACTTGGAAGCTTCGTGTTCATAACGGTCATTGTACGATAAAACGACACGTTGCGCAAGAAAAATATATGCGTTTCCGTGGCAGACGGCTTTCATGAAGCAGAATTTCGCAAGCATAGAACGGCTCGCTCCGCGGATGCGCGCGTTCCACATTCCCTTTACAAAAAGTTCAGACATTCGTAGCAAACCGGCCCGCAGGCAGCTTACGCAAAACGCTTGCGGGCTATAGCTTTGCGCGCTGGTGTGAAAATCTTTTTCCTTTGCGGACGGGATGAAAAAAATTATTTTCTTCTATCGCCAGCAATGGAAATTCTTTTCATCACTGACGCTATTGCAGGTATTTCCTGCCGTTTGCGGCCGGGGCATGGAAAAAGCGCGCGAAAAAACGTCGTCCTCGTAACAATTTGACTATTTTCAACGAAATCCACTCTTTGTGACGGGCACGGTGCTATAATGCGGAAAAAGAGCCAGTAAGGGGGGATGACCATGCAGCCGATGCGGATTTTGATCGTGGACGATCATGCAGCGCTTAGGAAAAGCATGGCAGAAATGCTTGAAAAACAAGAGGATGTGGAGGCGGTCGTAGAGGCCTCTAACGGGGCCGAGGCACTTACAAAGCTAATGGAGCAATCCTTTGATATCATGATTACGGACATTGTGATGCCTGTGATGGACGGCTATACGCTTATGGAGGAAATGCGCCGCCTGCGCCTGGCCTCCCTGCCTAAGGTGATCGTTGCTACGGCCCTGGCGCGCGATGATTTTGTGATGCGCGCCGTGGAGCTCGGCGCAAAGTTTTATCTGGTTAAGCCCTTTGAGCCCGAAAATCTTCTGGGCCATATCCGCGAGCTGGCAAACGGGCTGCCCGCTTCGCTGCCCGTTTTTCCCCAGACTCAGCCCAGCCTTGCGCAAAGCATCGACGATAAGCTGAGCTCGCTGTTCTTGACCATTGGCATTCCGGCGCATATCAAGGGCTACCAATACCTGCGCGCGGGCGTAAAAATGGTGGTGGAAAACCCGGATGTGATTAACCGCATCACCAAGGAATTGTATCCGGGCATCGCGGCGCAGTTTGGCACCACGGCCAGCAAGGTGGAGCGTGCCATTCGCCACGCGATTGAGGTCGCCTGGAACCGAGGCCGCATTGAAAGCATCAACAAAGCCTTCGGCTGCCGCGTGTGCACCCCGGAGGACAAGCCCACCAACGGCGAGTTCATCGCTATGATCGCGGACAAGTTGAGCTTGGAGAGGAGTGCGTGACGGGCGGCGGGGTATAGCATAAAGCCCAAAAGCAACCAACACCTGACCTTTGGAAGGAAAGGGGGTTGGTTGCTTTTCTATATAGCCGGTCATTTTCCAGCGGATGGTGGGGATTCCTTGGGGCCTTCACTGGGAATGTATTCCATGATGTCCTCCACGCGGCAATCCAGGATTTTGCAGAATATATCAATCGTATGCGTGCTAACGCTCTCGTTGCGCTTCAAACGGGTGATTTGCGCCGGGCTGATTCGGTAAAAACGAATCAGCGTATATTGGGTTACGCCCTTTTTTCGCATGGTTTCCCATAAACGGTTATACGAAATCATACGTTCATCCCGCTTTCGCCAAAATGAAGGAAGCTATTAACACCATAACCGAATTTGGTATAGAATCATATTAACCAAAATCGGTTATTGAGATGTGAACTGCAAAAGCGCACACGGGGTGACAGATGGAGGGAGGGGGGAGGACGATATTGACAAATTAAAGCAATTCAGCTATTGTTAGAAAAACATTATTATGAAAAAGGAGAACAGACGTGGAAAGAAAGAGAAATTTAGGAATCAGAATCCTTGCTGGAATAGCGGCGCTTATTTTAGCGGGAAGTATGCCGATGCTTGCCAAGGGAGAAGAACTAAGCGCTATACAGGCTGAAAATGCGGAGCTGGATGAATTATTAACCGATACAGACCCTAAGCTTGAAGAAGAATATATAACCTATTTGAAGGAGCATGATATACCGCTTGTTGATGGGAATATTGTGGTACAAACGGTGCGGCAGTTTGAAGCCGTAAGGGATTATTATTGTAACTATTTTGAAGAAAATGGGTTCTTTGACGACTTAAATTACTATTTAGGCGCGTATTACGAAGAAGATTATGGAAAAGACGCGCTCATTGCGTTACAAATTTTTCTTTTGAACTATAACGAAATGAGTAACGAGCTAAAGAGAGAATTGTTTCATTCGGAGATTGTCAAAATACTTGGGGATGGGGAAGTTAGTTATATTATGGATAATTTCGCCTATATCGTTTACAAGTATAATTACGAACAATTTACAAATCGTGAGGAGAAAAACTACATCCAGTTTTCACCTATTATTTTCAATAGCAAACTCAGAAAAATTTATGCCATGATAGAAGCTGATTTAAAAAATTTTGGCTCTGGTTCATTACCAAGTGTCGAGGCAATGGGAAATAAATACCTCACCTATTTCTATGATGATGGCAAAACATATGAACCCAGTTTCTTTGCGTTAGACGACTGCGCTCAGTTCTACCTATATTATTATTTCCAACCATTGGAATATGTACTAGAAGAGCATAATTACAAAGATTTGTATTTTATTTGTGACCTATCAAGCTATTATGACTGGGATTATCTATCGAATGATTTTCAAAAGCAAATCGAGGAAAGCCTGCTTATAAAGGAAAGCAAATAACATAAAATGGGATGAGAGGATCTTAAACCAAAAAGCATCAGAATTGTCCCTCCACCGCCCCATAGGCATGACGTGAGAGAAATAACACGCCCCTTTCATTGCCTGGCCCTTCCGCCCAAAACGCAAACGCGGAAGAATCCAATCAACGAAAGGGGCTTCTATTCTGTTTCATCAGGCAAGCCAAAGAACGGCTCTACACGCATAGCCCCCGCCGTCAGCGCTGGGCAATTTCATCGGAGTAGGGCACATAGCAGCGAAAGGAGAGCTGATTGCCGTTCGCGTCCACGCCCTCCAGCAGATAGCCCACGCCCAGAAAGCACTGATTGCTTTGATTCTGGCAGGTGAGGCTGCGCACGGCATTGGCGCGCAGCTCGTTGGTGCCGATGCCGATTTGCAGCTTTTCGGCGGGTGTGATGACGACGGAGTGATGGCCGTTTTCGTGAAAATAGTACTCCTGAAGCTGGGTGATGTTGAAGCCAACGCCGCCCTGCTCGCACAACTGCAGCCGGTATTTCCAGGTGTAGCAGGTATCGGAGTTGAGGCCGGTGCGTTTCACGGGCGTTTGCAGCACCTTCATGCTCACATAGGCCTGCCCCTCCACGCGGGCGGTTTCCTGCTCGAACCATTCAATGGGATAGGGCGATGGGATGATGGGCGGCTGACGGTTCGTCCAGTGCGCAAGCACGCCTGCCAGCGCGGCAAACGCGCATACGGCGCACAGCAAAGCCGCAAACCAGCGGCGTTTTCTGGATGACATACCCTCGGACGGCGCTGTGGCAGCTCCCGGATGCGCGCCGCCAGGGGACGGCGCGCCCGCCTGCGATGGCGCAACAGGAGGCATGGCCTGCGGCAACACGCCATCCCCCGGTGCCTCGCCGTCGCCCGGCGACGCACTATCACCTGCCACCGCGCCGCCTCCCGCCAGCGCACGCCCCGCGTTCGCGGCGGCGGCCTCCTCCACGCCCAAAAGGACGGAAAGCGGCGTTTCCAGCGTTTCGGAAAGCTGCTTGAGCAGCTCGTAATCGGGGTTCGCGCGCCCGTTTTCCCAGTTGGAGATCGTCTGGCGCGAAACGTGGATGATGTCCGCTAGCTGCTCCTGCGTGAGGCCCTTCGCCCGGCGGCGAAGGCGAAGAACCTCGTTTAAGGGTTGGCTCATGGCTCGACCATCTCATGCAGCAGGTCGAAGCTGCCCACAAAGCTCATTTCGTTCCCGCTTTCATCTGTGCCGGTCAGGCGCAGGCCGCCCATGGTTACATCCTGCAAGGGAGATACGGTATCAACCTCCCAGCGCTCGCCAGGCTCGATGACGCGATCCTTCTGGCCGCTCCAATCCATGAGCGCCTCCGCGCTGCCTTGAGTGTTGACCGCCATAACGTCGCCGTTATAGAAAATCAACTCCACGCCGGTCACGATGAACGGCGCGCTTCCGGTGTTCTCATAATAGGCCACGTATTTCCACCAATAGGGCTGATCCGCGCTGAGATTGGCCTCGGTGAGGAAAACGGGATTCGGGTTTGCGCCCACGGCGATGAAGGGCTTGCCCTCCTCGGGCTCCTGAGGCGCAAGGAAGGTATCCAGCGGCACAGCGGGCTTCATTTCCGGCAGCAGCTCCACCAGGTTGTGAAAGACAAGCTCGTTCCCCTTCGCATCCACGCCTTCGGCTACACAGCCCACCCACTTGCATTCGGGCATATCGCCAAAGCCATATCCAAATTCAAACAGATCGCCGTTTTCCAACGCCACGCGGGAGCCCATTTGCAGCAGCTCCTCCTGCGTATAGTACTGAAAATCGAGCACGTTGCCCTGCGCGTCGTACATGGTCTGTTGCAGAAGGTTGATGGTGAAGGGAACGCCGTTGACCTCCTTTAAATAGAAGAAGCCTCTCCAACCCAACGTTTGCGTATCCTCAAAGCACATCTGATAGAGGGGGTTTTCACTGGGCACAAACCGCACATACGCCTTTTGGGGATCGGCGTTTTCGATCTCCGCCTGGTACCCGGCAAGCGGCATGGGCTCGCGCACCACGCCCTGCGCGCAGGCAACCAGAGGCAATAGCAGCGCAAACGGACATACAAAGCCGGTCAGCATTTTCTTCATTTTTGAAAGCTCCCCCTTGTGGTAAAAATACGGACAACAAATGATTATACTCTTTTACGGCAAAGTGTCAAAATGATGGAGGGAAAATGTGGTCAGTTGTTCGGCTAAATAATACAATTTTACGTCCTGAATGGCAAATGCTCAAAATCTGAGCGTGACTTTTCCGCCGATTGTTGCCATAATGAAAACGCGATGGAATCATCTAACACGAAGGAGTGGAGGGCGTGAGATACGAACTGGGACGGCGCATCGCTGTGGCTCGCAGAAGGCATAGAATGACGCAGAATGAGCTGGCCGCGCTGTTAAACGTTTCGCGCCAGTCCATATCCCATTGGAACAGGGCATCTCCACGCCTGATTTCGAGGTGCTGTGCAGCCTGATTCAGATCCTGGACATGGATATCAGCGATCTGTTTCGCATGCCCCGTGATCCATCCCAGACATCATGTTCCGGAGGAAAGATCGGATGAAGCGGATACTGGGTTTCCTGCTGTGTGCGGTTATTTTGATGATTGCTGGCTGCGCGGCGGCTGAGGTACATATCACCGCGCTACCCAAAGACAAGATTGGGGTTATCACGCCCGATGGGCTTGCGTTCACCAAAACGGAAGCGGACGGCGAGCTGACCATTGCGATTGACACCGACGGAAGCGACTGGGCGAAGGCCATCGCCCACACCGGCACCGGCGCGGGCGACGCGGAGATGATTTGGCAGATCAAAGCGCCCGATGGCGTAGGAATGGGAAGCTATGTGATTATGGCGTATGCCGAGGACGACCAGGAAGCTGCCGTCCTCCTTGAGGAAAAGGAACGAAAGTCGGAATATAATGAAATCGGCAGGCTGGACGGGAGCGTGGCCGCGATGCCGAACGGCATGCCCATTACCGAAAGGGGCGTTTCCATAGCCACCTCCGTTGCGGAGCTGGGCTATCTGGTTCCCGCCGAATATGAGCAGAATATCTATGTGCGCTGGTATGACAGCGCCAAAACCCCCGTTACGGATGCGCAAAAGCTGGCCGTGAGGTTTACGCACACGCGCACGGAGCCGTTCCAAACGAAGATCTCCTACCCTGCTGTGGATAGCGGCCGCATACAGGCGAACACGAATGGGGTTTCCGGCGTGGAGGCGCTGGAGGAGGGCAACGGCCTGATTAGCTACTACATTCCCCAGAGCGATACGCCGGTGCGGACGGCTGTGACGGCGCCCACAGGCGCTAGCAGGTATGCGCTGCAGGGCAACCTGAAAAGCGGCGGGTCGGGCGCCCCGCTGCCGCTGGAGAACGGCTGCGCGGTTATCGATACCGTCCGCCCGGACGGCCTCGATGCGTGCGGCGGCGCTACAACCGTCTTTTTCTACGATGGCGCGGGAAATGTGAAGGAAATCGTCAGCCTGACCATCAGCTGTCAATCCTTTAAGGAGCTGCTGCCCTGGCCCGCCTATGACGACTCCTTCTATCCGATATACGAGGATTTGCTTACGATTACAAACGGCGCGGAAGGCGCGGGCTTTGCCGTTTCCTATGATGAGAGCACGGGCAGGCTGAGCACGCGCTATGATGGCAATATAACGCCGGGCGCTCCCATGGGCAAGCTGACGCTGACGGTAAAGACGCCTCCCTGGGGGCCTTACGCCTATCGCCTGTACGAGGTTGGCGGCAACAGCCTTCTGGGCCCGAGCGGCGGCAGCCTTGAGGGCCTGCAGGTGCTTTTGGATCAGCGGTACGACAGCCCGGAGGAGATTGCCTCCGGCACGGATGCGGTATATAGCGAGGAAAGCGCGCCCTACAAGGTGATTGTGCCCAGGGACGACGCAATCAAAATCTACGTGCCGGAATCCAACGCACAGTACATGACGCACCTGTACGTGATTGAGTGGTATAACGACCCGGATAACGCGGACGACGTTGACCGGATGTACTTTTGGAAAACGACCGAGCCCTTCACCATTGTGGAAAGAACCATTCCCGTTACATCCATGGACAAGCTGCCCAGGCCGGTTGAAAAGCCGCAGGTGGTGTGCAAAACCGGCGGCGTGCTGCTGATTACCAGCTACTTTACCGAAGGCGAAAACGTGTGGCACTACGACCTGAAGCTGTTGGACGACAGCGGCAGGCCCCAGACGCTGCAAGCGCCGGTTCGCGTCCTTTTGCCCTATCCGAAAAACCATGCGGAAGGCAAGGTCTATACCCTCAACCACTATACGGACGATCTCTACAGGGGGCGCGCGCTTGGCAAGAATGAAAGCATCCGGGTGACGGCCACCGAGTACGGCCTGATGTTTGAAACCAAATCCTTCAGCCCCTTCATCCTGAGCACGGCCAAGGCCGCGCCCGCCGCCCCGGCCACAGCCCCGGTGGGAAAGCTGCCCAAAACGGGCGATACCACCCCGCTTGCCCTGCTGGCGTTTGGACTGCTCTGCTCAGGCGCGGCGCTGCTGGCGCTGCGCAGGCGCAGGCGCGCGTAACACCGCCTCCCAGCCCCATGGCGTGACGCCCCCGTAATTTGGGGGGCGTCACGCCTTTTTGCTCCTTATGACGCGGCATTTGAGTATGGCTCTATATGCGCTATGTTTTTCGAAAATCGAAAGATCGCCTAGGCATAAGGGCTTTCTTTGCGGAACGAAAGATTTTGCAATAACCTGGGAAATTGATGCTGATGTTTGTTTTTTGGAATTTTTCGTGGTAAGCTATACAAAAACACCAAGAAAGAGGTAACAGATGATGAAAAGGCGCAAATTACTGGCCGTAATGGCACTGTTCCTTACGCTCCTCCTGCTAACGGCCTGCGGAGGGCCTGAAGCGGACTACAAGAGCGCGCAAAGCCTGCTTGCGAAAGGAGAGTATTCCGAGGCGGCGGAGAAGTTTGAAGCGCTTGGCAGCTACGAGGACGCGACGATGCTTGCCGTTTACTGCAAGGCTTGCGCTCTGTGCGAAAATGGTGATTTTGAAAACGGCATTGCCGCGCTACAGTCATTGGGTGAATACAAGGACTGTAAAATGCGTATCTCCTACTATACCGCCCGTTCCTGGGATGAGGGCAGCGCTGGAACAACTATGTATGGACGGATGGAGCAAGCTAAGTCCATCTACAATGAAAATCCGCTGTATCTAGATAGTGCGGAGCGAATTGCCGCGTTGGATGAACGCATTGCCGCGGCAAAGCAAAGCCGTTATGATTATGGCGTCACTGCGGGAGATAATGGGGATTACACGGCGGCCATTGATGTCTTTGAGCGACTTGGCGATTACAGCGATAGCGAAATGCGAAGCAATTATTATCTGATTCGCTCAATGGAGGAAAAGGCAACCGAAACGGACTTCGAAGGCATGGAGCTGGCAAGGGCGGAATACGCTAAAAACTCCTCGTATCTAGATAGCGCGGAGCGAATGGCGGCGTTGGATGAACGCATTGCCGCGGCAGTAGAGATGGTTTATGCCAGCGCTGTGGACAAGGAAAAAAATAGCGACTATAGCGGCGCTCTGGATTTGTATAACCGGCTGGGAGATTACCAGGACAGCGTAACGCGCGGCGCCTATTGTTCGGCCCGTAAGATGGAAGAAACGATGGATGTTACCAGCTATGAAAATGTAAATGCATGTATTGCCGCGTATGAGCCATGCGCAAATTACGCCGACAGCAGTGAGAGGGTCAGCGCTCTTGAACGGCAAAAGAGTACGGCAATGCTGTGCAGAATCACTAAGTGCTATAAGCTAGACGACGGAGTGATTATAATTGAAGTTGACGGCAAGCAGGGCTATATTGATACAACCGGCAAGGTGCTAAGCGAGCCGCAGTGGGATGATGCATGGGGCTTTTCCGAAGGGCTTGCAACGGTAGTAAAGGACGGGAAATGGGGCTATATTGATACAACCGGCAAGGTGGTCATTGAGCCGCAGTGGGATTATGCACAGGGCTTTTCCGAAGGGCTTGCAGGGGTAAAAAAGGACGGAAAATACGGCTACATTGATACAACCGGCAAGGTGGTAAGCGAGCCGCAGTGGGATGATGCAAGGAGCTTTTCCGAAGGGCTTGCAAAGGTAGAAAAGAACGGGAAATGGGGCTACATCAATACAACCGGCAAGGTGGTAAGCGAGCCGCAGTGGAGCGAGGCAAAGGACTTCTACGAAGGACTGGCAAAGGTAGAAAAGGGCAATAAATCTGGCTTAATCAACCGGGAGGGAAAAATCGTCCTTGGCTTTGGCGTTGAGCCCACATTCCCGCTGCAGTAGCGCCTTTCAGCGCACGCATCCAACACGCACTAACGCAAACGGCCCTTGCGAGCAAAATCGCAAGGGCCGCGCTTTTGGCCGGGTTTGCGCCGGTTGGGCAATTGAAACCTGCGGCGGGTGCTTTGCCCGGGTCCCTCCCCGCCGGGGTTCTTCCCTGCGCGGCTTATTTGTTTTGCGCCGCGATCATGTTAATCAGGCCGCCCGCGAGCAGCATATCGCGCTGGCGCGGGGTGAGGGGCAGGCGCATTTCCACGGTAAAGCCCCTGGTTACGTTGGTTACGGGAATGCGTTCCGCGCCGGAGGCAATCAGCGCCGCCACGCCGTCCAAACGCAGCTCGTCCTCCTGGCTGAAGCGGTCGTAATCCGCCGCGCTGGCAAATTCCAGGGGCAGGATGCCGTTGTTGATGAGGTTGGCGCGGTGGATGCGCGCAAAGCTCTTGGCAAGCACGCTGCACACCTTCAAATACAGCGGAACCAGCGCCGCGTGTTCGCGGCTGGAGCCCTGGCCGTAGTTTTGGCCCGCCAGCAGGAAGCCGCCGCCCGCCGCCTTGGCGCGCGCGGGGAAGGTGGGATCCACCGGGGCCAGGCAATGCTCGCTGAGCTTGGGAATGTTGCTGCGGAAGGGCAGAAGCGAGCTGTCGCTGGGCATGATGTGATCTGTGGTAATGTTGTCCTCCATCTTGAGCAGAACTTTGCCGCTCAGGCTTTCCTCAAGCGCGCGGGCCTGGGGGAAGGGCTTGATGTTGGGTCCGCGCACCACCTCCACCGCGCTTGCCTCCCCGGCGGGCGCGGGCGGGATGATGAGGTTATCGTTATATTGGAAGGTATCCGGCATGGTCACATCCAGGCAGGCGTCCACGGCGCGGGGGTCGGTAAGCACGCCGGTTAGGGCGGTGGCGGCTGCGGTTTCGCAGCTAACCAGATAGATGCCCGCGCTCTTGGTGCCGCTGCGGCCAAAGAAATTGCGGTTGTTGGTGCGCACGCTCACGGCGTTGGTGGAGGGGCTTTGGCCCATGCCGATGCAGAAGCCGCAGGCCGTTTCGCAAATGCGCGCGCCAGCCTCGATCATGTCATGCAGCGCGCCGTTTTGGCTAAGCATGCTGAGCACCTGGCGGCTGCCCGGCGCAATCACCAGGGATACGTTGGGGTTGACGGTTTTGCCCTTGAGGATGGCGGCCACGCGCATCATATCCAGATAGCTGGAATTGGTGCAGGAGCCGATGCACACTTGATCTACCCTGATGGGGCCCGCTTCCTCGACGGTTTTCACATTGTCCGGCATGTGGGGCAGGGCTACCATGGGAACCAGGGCGCTCAGGTCAAGCTCGATCGCCTCGTCGTACGCCGCGTCGGGGTCGGCCTCAAGGGGCGTGAAATCCGCCTCGCGGCCCTGGGCGCGCAGAAAGCCGCGCGTAACCTCATCCGCGGGGAACACGGAGGTGGTCGCGCCCAGCTCCGCACCCATATTGGCAATGGTGGCGCGCTCCGGGATGGAGAGCGTGCGCACGCCCTCGCCGGTATACTCCATCACCTTGCCCACGCCGCCCTTGACGCTCAGGCGGCGAAGCAGCTCCAGAATAACATCCTTGGCGGCCACGCCGCGCTGAAGGCTGCCCGTGAGATGGACGTTAACCACGCTGGGGCAGCTTAGGTAATACGCGCCGCCACCCATGGCCACGGCCACGTCCAGTCCACCCGCGCCGATTGCGATCATGCCCAGCGCGCCGCCGGTGGGGGTGTGGCTGTCGCTGCCAAGCAGGGTTTTGCCGGGCTTGCCGATGCGCTCCAGCTGCACCTGATGGCAGATGCCGTTGCCCGGCTTGCTCAAATACACGCCGTGCTTTTTGGTAACCGTGGCGAAGTAGCGGTGATCGTCCGCGTTTTCAAAGCCGGTTTGCAGGGTGTTATGGTCGATATAAGCGATGCTTTTTTCGGTTTTGACACGGGGAATGCCCATGGCCTCAAATTGCAGGTAGGCCATGGTGCCGGTGGAATCCTGCGTAAGGGTTTGATCGATACGGATAGCAATCTCACTGCCGGGCACAAGCTTGCCCGATATCAGATGCGCGGCTAAGATTTTTTGCGTTACGTTCATTCTGTATACCTCCATAGTTTGTCCATAGAATGGCGCGGAGGATTTCAGCGCGCACTATATACCAGTATAGCAGGGGCAAAAGGCCGGTTGCAATGCTTTTGTGGGAAAGTGCAGGATTTGTACATTTTTTTGCGGGCTGAGCCGCCCGCGGGGCTTTGGGCGTTGCCTTTTTTGCCGGGTGGCCCCCGCAGGGGCTTGGGGGCTTCGCCTTTTTTGGCGGGGTGGCCCCCGCGGGGCTTAAATCTGCTTTCTTGCGGAAGCAGTTCCGCGAAACAGGGTAGGGGCTACGCGCCCCCACACCCTGCGCCTACTCTTTCTGGAAAGAGTAGGCAGAAAGCGGCGGCACGCAGTCCAGCTCAATCGGCGCGTTGGGCACTGACCGTGCCCAACGCTTGTTTCGCTGGCAGCCTGCGGGTCGGCAAAAACCCCTAAATGCCGGTTTTGGGCGCGGGGACGCACAAGCGGCGCTCTTTGTGCGGGGGTTGGGCTTGCCTTGGTAAGTTGACTTGTGCGGTGTGCGTCCTGATCCGCGCCCA
>JALEIQ010000335.1 GCA_022769795.1 Clostridiales bacterium | reverse complement strand
CATCAAATCGGCGTTGTCCTCGAAGCCCTGAGCGGTTTGCCAGGGCGTGCCAGCGCCCAGAATCTTGCCGCCGCTGCGCACGGTGGAGCCGCCGGTCACGCCGGCCTTTTCCAGCACAAGCACATTCGCGCCCGCTTCCAGAGCGGTGTTGGCGGCAGCCAAACCGGCGGCGCCCGCGCCTACGATTACAACATCCGCCTCATACGCGGCGTCCTCAGCCTTGGCCTGCTCCGCAACGGCCTTGAGAGCCTCGGCGTCGCCGCCAGCCTGGGCCACGCAATCGGCGACAGCCTGCTTGATGGCGTTGCTGGTGACGGTCGCACTGGTTACGGCGTCCACGGCAAGGGACTGGCTGGCCACGATCTGGCCGGGCAGCATATCGATGGGAGCGGTGCTTACGCCATAGCCCAGGCCAAAGGTCTCCTTGTGATCCGTTACCTTGACATCGGTAATGGCGCTTTCACTGAAGGTAACCTCCAGCGTAAGTGCGCCGTTGCGGCCGGTTGCGGTTGCGGTGTAGGTGCCCGCGGTATAGGAGCCATCCCATGCGGCGGCTCCGCTGGCCTCGTCCAGGCATTTCTGCACGGCGGCCTTGACCGCGTCGGAGGAAACGGTCGCGCCGGAAACACCGTCCACATCGGCGGACTGGGCCGCCAAAATCGCATCCTTCATGGGCTGGGCAACTTCGGTGCCCAAGCCGGCGGTTTCACCGGAAACATCAATTTCAAGATCGGTAATGGCGGATTCGCTCACGGTTACGCTTACCTTGACGGTGCTTACCATGCCTTTGGTTTCCGCAGAATAGGTGCCCGCCGTATAGACGGTTTCGCCAATGGCGCATACCGGCAGCATAACCGCCAGCATCAGGGCTACGATGGTCAACCATTTTTTCATGTAGGACAGACCTCCCTGCTTTCTTTGGGAACACAGTGACGTTCCCAAGATTCTTTTATGTTATAAATGTAACATAGTTGGAAGCGGGTGTCAAGGCGCAGCCGGTGTTCAAGAGCGCAGATGAAAGCATAAAAAACGAGCGCCTCTTTGATAAGGCGCTCGTTAAGATACGTTGGCTTACTCTACCGAGTAGGGCATCAAGGCGATGGCACGGGCGCGCTTGATGGCTTCGGAGAGCTGGCGCTGATGCTTCGCGCAGTTGCCGCTCATACGGCGGGGCATAATCTTGCCGCGCTCGTTTACAAAGCGACGAAGGCGGTTCACATCTTTGTAGTCGATGTATTCGATCTTGTCCACGCA
>JALEIQ010000149.1 GCA_022769795.1 Clostridiales bacterium | reverse complement strand
CCGGCCAAAGGCCGGAATCGCACGTCCCAAATTGAAAATTTGGGATGTGCGACCCGAGGCCCTGCGGGGCCTTGGGCGAAGCCCAAAGCGAACCGAAGGAGTCAACCGAAACGAGTCATGGGCACGGTAGTGCCCGTGACGACGATTGAGGTTGCGGGTCTGCGGCCCTCCGACACCTCCCAGGGGATTCAAGCCTTATCGCCATCGTAGAGATGGCACCTTACGCGCGTCCCGTCCACGATATGCTCCTCGGGCATCTGCTTGCGGCAGATATCCATGCACTGGCTGCACCTTGGGTGGAAGGGGCAGCCGGAGGGCAAATGAACGGGGCTTGGAACGTCGCCGCTGAGAACGGCTGAGAACACGTCCTCGCCCGAATCAATATCGGGTATGGCGCTTAAAAGCGCGCGCGTGTAGGGATGCAGGGGATTTTTGAACAGCGAGTCCGTGTCGGCAAGCTCCACAATCCTGCCCAGGTACATCACGGCCACGCGGTCGCTCATATAACGCACCACGTTTAGCCCATGCGCCACAAAGAGATAGGTATAGCCGTACTTTTTTTGCAAATCACGCAGGAGGTTAATGATTTGCGCCTGCACGGACACATCCAGCGCGGAAACGGGCTCGTCGCACACCACAAAGCGGGGGTTGACGATCAGCGCTCGCGCGATGCCGATTCGCTGCCGCTGGCCGCCAGAAAACTCGTGGGGATAGCGGCGGGCGTGCTCCGGGTTCAGGCCCACGCGCTCCAGCATTTCCAGAACGCGCGCGTGAATCTCGCTGCGGGTGTAGCCGCCCTGTATGCGCAGGCCCTCGCCCACAATTTCCTCTACCGTCATGCGCGGGTTCAGGGATTCAAACGGATCCTGAAACACAATCTGCATCTGCTGGTGCAGCTTCCGTTTTTGCGCGCCGCTTACGGCGTTCACATCCTGGCCGTCAAAAATCACCTGGCCCGACGTGGGCTTTTCCAGCCCTAAAATAACGCTGCCCAGCGTGGTTTTTCCGCAGCCGGACTCGCCCACCAGGCCGAAGGTTTCGCCCTCGCGCACCTCCAGGCTTACTCCGTTGACGGCCTTCACGCTATCCACAGTTCTAAGAAAAACGCCGCCCTTGATGGGAAATTGCTTCACCACGTCCTTGAGCGAAAGCAGCACATCCCCCTTAGCCATTTTGCTCCTCCTCTCCCGCAAACGCCATGAAGCAGCGCACGCTGTGCCCGGCGGCCTTTTCCTTCATCTGCGGCTGCTCGTTTTCGCACCGCTCGCAGGAAAGCGAGCACCTGGGCGCGAAGCGGCAGCCCTTGGGCATATCCTTCAAATCCGGAATGTTGCCCGGAATTACATGCAGCGCCTCGTCGCGGGGCTGGGTAAGCCTGGGAATGGAGTGGATGAGCCCCTTTGTGTAGGGATGCTGCGGATGCGCGATCACATCCTGCACAGAGCCTTCCTCCACAACCTTTCCGGCGTACATTACCACCACGCGGTCGGCGAAGTTGGCCACCACGCCCAGGTCGTGGCTTACCAGAATCACGGACATATCCAGCTTCTGCCTAAGCTCCTTCAAAAGCAGCAGAATTTGCGCCTGGATGGTTACGTCCAGGGCGGTTGTGGGCTCGTCCGCGATAAGCAGCTTGGGGTTACAGCACAACGCCATGGCGATCATTACGCGCTGCTTCATGCCGCCCGAAAGCTCGAAGGGGTAGCAGGTCATGCGCTTTTGCGGCTCGGGAATGCCCACCATTTGCAGCAATTCCAGCGTTCTGGCCTTGCGCTGTGCGCGGTTCAGCTTGGTATGGGCGCGAAGGGTTTCGTCAATCTGCTTGCCGATGGTAAGCACCGGATTGAGGGAGGTCATGGGCTCCTGGAAAACCATGCCGATGTCCTTGCCGCGCAGCCGGTTCATGGTGGCCGCGTCCGCGCCGATGAGCTCCTTGCCGTCAAAGAGGATGCTCCCCTTGGACTGGAACATGCCCTTTTCCGACACCAGATGGATGACGGACAGGCAGGTAACGGTTTTTCCCGAGCCGGATTCGCCTACGACGGCCACGATTTCACGCGGCCTGACCGTCAGATTCACATCCTCCACGGCCGCTATCCATCCGCCGTCCGTGTGAAAAGAGGTGGTCAGCCCCTTGATTTGAAGCAGGGCCTTTTCATCTGTCATGCCGCTCCCTCCCGATTTGCGCAATCATATCGTACAGCCCGTCCGGCGTAAGCGCCCTGGGCTGGCAGGGCGTGCCGTTGAGAACCTCGTTTGCCAGCGCGCGCATGGCCTGCTCCTCCAAAACGGCCCCGTCCGCCTCGCAGATAGCCCGGCGGTTGAGCTCCTCCGTTTTGATACGCTGGGAGTAGGGCATAACGCCCACAATGGGCACGCCCGTGAGGCTGGCAAAGCGCCGCACGTAGGTTTCCTCGCCCTCAAAGCCCCGGGCGTTGAAAATGAGGCCGCCGGTTTTGCCTCCCACGCTGTTCATGCCGGAAAGAATGTTGTTGGCTGCCAGCAGCGAGGCCTGCTCCCCGGAGGTAACCACATAAATCCTGTCGGTAAAGCCGCGGGTAACGGGCGTTGCAAAGCCGCCGCACACCACGTCGCCCAGCACGTCGTAGAGCACCACGTCGGCCTGCGAAAGGATGCCCCGCTGGCTGAGCAAATCCAGGGCGATCAGCACGCCGCGCCCCGCGCAGCCCACGCCGGGCTTGGGGCCGCCCGCCTCGCAGCAGGTGATGTTCTCCCTCACCCGCGCGCAGACCCTTTCGATGGGGATGCGCCCGGACTGAAGGCCGTCGTAGCATTCCACGATGGTGGGCAGACGCTCCTGCAAGAGCAGCCTGGCGGTATCCTGCTTGGGGTCGCAGCCCACAAGCAGCACCTTGTAGCCCTCCTTGGCCAGGGTAAGGGCCAGGTTGACCGAAATGGTGGTTTTGCCGATGCCACCCTTGCCGTAAATGGCAATCCTCTGCTTTTTCATGAAACCGCCTCCAGCAGCCGCCGCGCAAGCGCGATTGCCGCGTCATAGCCCAGCAGGGGCATGGGGTTTACCACGCGCCACACGGGCTGGTAGAAGGGGATATAATCCCAGGACGAATCCTGCTGCACGTTGCTGGAACCGAATACCAGCTTCGCGCCAAAGTCCCGCATCAGCTCCACCAGCTCAAAGCGGCCCGTATCCTCGTAAAACTCGTCGCACACATCCTGCCAGCGAATGGCGTCCGCGGCCCTGTCCACGCTTAGCAGCACGCGGCAGCCCAGGTCGTTTTTCAAATAATCCGCCAGGGGATAGGCGTACCAGGCCGCGCCCTCGATGGCTACCGGCAGCGCCGCCGCCCGAAGCTCCCGCGCAAGCGAAAGCAACTGATCTTCATATGCGCGGCGCGTTTCCTCAGCCTGCGGGCGAAGCCGCAGGCCGCAGGCCCGCGCAACCGCCTTCAAAAAGCGGTAGCTTCCGCGCACGCCCACGGGCGCGGCCGTATCCATGCCGCCGCGATCCCACAGAAGGCTGACCTTCATTTTCTGCGCCTGGCGGTACTGGCCGCCAAGGTCAAACACGTCGCTCCCGGCGAACAGCCCCGGCGTCCATTGCGCCTCCAGGCCGCCTTCAATCAGGGCTTTGAGCGCCGGAAGGTTTTCCGCGAAGCCGTAGTCGGTTTTGGCAAAGCCGTCCAGCGCCAGCAAGCGGCTGTCCCTGGGGGCCGCCTTGAGCTCAAGCGCCTCGCCAAGGGCGGCGTACAGCCTGGGGCAGATATCCACCTCGTCGCCCGCAAGCGCGCTGCCGTCCAGGATCAGCGCCTGCTTCGCCGTTGCTTTGGCGTATTCGTTCGCCACAAGCCGGTAATCCTCGCCCGTCATGGCGGTGGCGCAGGTGAGCAGCACCACCAGGATTTCGGGATGATATTTGTCATACGCCTTTTGCATAGCGTCCGCCAGCCTGTCGGCGCAGCCGAGCACCACCTGCGTTTGCTCCACGCAGGTAGTGGGGAGCAGGGGCTCTACCCCGGCGTACAGCATGGCCAGGCGGTGCCCCGAGGAGCAGCTCACCGGCCCATGAATCATGGGCAGCACGCCCTCCATGCCCGCGACGCACTTGAGCGCGCCCAGCAGGCCGCAGCCGTTCATCGGTTCCAGGGCCGTCACGCGCCCGTCCAGCTCTACTTGTTGCATGTGTATCCCTCGATTTCGTTGGCCGTAAAGCAGTTGTCCACAAAGGAATGGCCGTCCATGGCCATGAGCATTTTGTTGCCCAGGTTCACAGCGCCCTCAAAGCCCACATGCGTTACAGTATACACCGTAATGGGCACAAAGGGAATATGATGGCGCTGGCAGGTATGCTGCTCCTGATAGCCGCCCATCCAGACGTCAAAATCAAAGTGGTTGGCCGCCCATTCCAAATCATCCAGGCCGGGGGAGAGGATAAAGGTATCCACCTTCAGCCCGTGCTCGTTGAGCAGATGGCGGACGTCCTCGCGGCTCCATGCGTGAGGCCAGAACATGCACGCCACCTTGATATCCATTTCATAATCGTTAAGGGCGTGCAAAAGCCCGATAATCCTGCCTGGGCCGCCGCTGACAAACACCCGCTTGCCCTTCAGGCGTTCCTTGTTTTCCAGGAATTTGGGCATGTAGCGGGCCTTGAGCGCCTCAATTTTTTCGCTCACATCCATTTCCAGCGCGTCCGCGATGTTTTCCAGCCATTCGGTTGTGCCGCTGAAGCCGTAGGGCGCTCTGTTTCCCGCAAGGCGTATGCCGCGCTTGTCCAGCAAATCCAGCATTTCGCCCATGACGGAGGAGCAAACCACCGCGTTGGCCGAGGCGCGCAGGCTTTTTTCGATATCATCAAGCGTGCTGCCGCCGGAAATGACGCTGTTGACCGGTATGCCAAGCTCGTTCAGCATGGAAAGGCAGCAGCCGATTTCCTGATGGCGCCTTCTGGAGGGCCACATCCAGCCCACCAGGTTGACCGATTTTTCCGTGGCGATCGGCTGGTTCAGAAGCGGGCGGTACAGCGCCTCCAGCGCCGCCTTGTAGCCCGCCCACTGATTGGTGCCGGACATGGCCGTTACCGACAGCGCCGTGGTTTCAATGCCGGTGGCGGCGGCGATTTGGCTTGCGATCTCATCCATATTCGCGCCGCAGATAGCCATCGCGTCGGTGGGAAAGAGCACGATACGCCGCGCGCCGCGCCGCTGCGCCAGCTTTTTGAGGCGGTTGAGCCAACCCTCGCGCACGGCGAAATCGCCCGTGATAATCTGGGACTGGGTATATTCCAGAACCGGCAGCGGGCGCTTGCCCAGGTCAAAGTCGATCTCGCCCCAGGCGACGACGGTAAAGTTCAAATGATACGCGCAGCCCTTTGCGCCCACGATGACCGTGAGCACATCCTCCATGGTCATGAACATCCTGAGCGCGGCGAACATGGGGCCCAACACCTGATAATCCGCCCAGAAGGTTTCATCCTGTTCCAGCTCAGGGCTATTTACAAAGCCCTCCAAGGTACCAATGTACTTTCTCATAATTCAATATTCAACCATGCGCTTTCCCGTAATAACCTCGTTTTGTATGGCGGATACCTTTTCGTACGTCGCCGTGCGCTTCAAAAGCTGCACCAGCGAATCCTCGCCCTTGCGCGCCACCAGCACCGCGTCGCTTAGCTTTCGCTGCGTTTCCGGCGAAACGCCTTCCAGCGGATGGAAGCACAAGCCCTCCTCCTCGTCAAAGAAGCGGCCCAGGGCGGCCCGCACCTCCCCGCTGCGCACCTGATCGGCCAACTGCACGTTCAGCCAGTCCTGGCGTGTGTGTTTGAGAAGATGCAAATCCGTATGCAGCGCGAGCTGGTCGTAGGAGTAGCGGTCGAAGGCGACGGGCGTGTCCGCAAGCGAGAGCGCCATGCCGCGGCGCGTGATGTACCCCATCCTTCCCGGATACACGCCGGCGGAGCCCACCATTTCAACGGTTTCTTCCCCCAAACGGACGGCGGCCTCGTAGGCGTGACGGCTCATGACCGTGAAATCCGCCTTTTCGCGCTTGACCATTTTCAGGCGGTTGCGCGAGCCGCGGGCAAAAAGAATGTGAATGGGCAGCTTTTGATCCGAAACCGCCTTGTAAATGCCCGTGGCCAGGGCTCGCATGGGCAAATTGGCGTCCAGCGGCATCAGGCAGATGAGCTCCCCATAGCCGCAGGCGTCAAAGAGCCTGCGCCGGTTGACGTTGGTCATGAAGGTGCCGCTTGCGCCGCAGGCGTTGAGCTCGATGGCCCCGGCGCTTTTCAAAGCCTGAAACGCCCCCTGCACCGTTCCCGTTCCCACGCCGTATTCCTCCGCGTACTGCTTTACGGCCCGGATGCGGTTTTGGCCCTCCATATGCATAACAAGAAGCTCCCGCGCGATGCGCATGCAGATGAACTGCTGTTTATTGATCGTCTGTATCGGGATCAGCTCCTTTTAGTACAATCTACAGTATTTTGTATATTGCGGATTATAGCATAGTTTCTTCGCTTTGTATAGAGTTTTTTGGCGAATTGGCAAAAAGATTGACTTGTAAAATGAGGAACTATATAATCAGAGCGTTGAAAAAGTCCCCAAGAGGTGTCGGAGGGCCGCAGACCCGCAACCTCAATCGTCGTCACGGGCACTACCGTGCCCATGACTCGTTTCGGTTGACTCCTTCGGTTCGCTTTGGGCTTCGCCCAAGGCCCCGCAGGGGCCATGCTTACCTGCGTCCCC
>JALEIQ010000143.1 GCA_022769795.1 Clostridiales bacterium | reverse complement strand
CGGGGGGCACCCCCCCGCCACCCCCTGGTCTGGAGGCGTTTGAAGGCGCGGTAGGTGGGGTCGTGCGACCAGTCCTTGACGGGGGCTTCGCTGCCCAGACGCTCTATCGCGCTGCGAATTTCGATAAAATCGGTGTAGGATACGTCGTCGCTTTCGGCCACGTCCAGAAGGGCCTCCAGGGCGTGGTCGTCCTCCAGCTTGGCCAGATAACCGGCGTATAGGGCGCGCTTGTCCTTGCAGGTTTTGAATTGCTCAAGCGCAAAGTGGAATACGTCGTCATCGCCGGGATAATCCGCCAGCACGTCCAGAAGGGCCTCCTTGCCCTCCTGGTTGGCGGCCATGAAGGCCACCTTGGCGGGCTTGCGCACGCCCTCGCCCATCTGGCGCAGGCTTTCCAGCGCATTGTCAAGAAGGTCGTCCTCCTCGTCGCGCTCCACCTGCCAGCGGATAAAATCCACCATGGGCAGGGTGCTTTCCAACTGGCGCAAAAGCTCAATGGCGGCCATGCGCGCCTCGCAGGGCGCGGCCTTGTCCTTGGCCAGGGCCAGCAGGGCTTTCTCGTCGCCCAGCTCCTCTAGCCTGTCCAGCAGCGGGTCAGGCACGGGAACCCCCTGAGCGATATACTCGCAAAGCAGGGCGCATAGCTCATCCGCGCTGTTATAGCGCTCAAAATAAGCGCCGGGGGCCGCGCCGTCCAGCCATTCGGCAGGCTGGTTGAGCCAGCGCAGATACACGTCGGGCACATCGTCCTCCATGTCCTCGGGACGCTTGTAGCGCGAGCGGTTTTTTTCAATCCAGTCGTTGAGTACCTCGGTAAAACGTGCGTCAAAATCAATGATCTGCATGCGGCTTTCTCTCCTTTGTGCCGTGGTCGAGGCTTCGAAGCGTGTGAAGCGCCTTCCTGAGCGCATTGGCGCGCGCCCCGTTCATGCGGCGTATATCGATAGGTGCGGGCCCCAGCCCGTGTTGAACGCGGTATTGAACGCACAGCGCCAGCGGCCATATGCGCGGCGTATCGGCAATCATGCGCCTGCGCTGCGCCGCGCTCATAAGATGAACCTGCCGCATGGCCCATGGCTGTATGGCCGGATCGTCCATCATGCGCGCGGCGCGCTTTATGCAGCGGGTGAGCATGCGCTCCCGGAAGGCGGCGGCCTTCGTCGGAGGGCTTGCGGGATCCATAAGGCCCAGATGCCCGTCCTGCCATACGGCATAGGGCCCAGGCGCGCCCATGGCCGTCAAGAGCGCCGCGGCCACGCGCTTGACCTGCGAATCCGCCGGGCCGGTCAAAAGGGTTTCGCGCAGGAAGCGCTGGGCCTGCGCCCCAGGCATGGCGGCGCATAGCGCGGGCAGCAGCCCGCTGGCCCATTCTGCCGGCAGCGTAAAAAGATACAGCATCCTGACCCATAGCTTGCCATCGGCCAGCATGGCCCGGGCCAGCGCCCGCGGGCCCTCGCTTAAGAGGTTCTTCACGGGGGCAAGGCAGTCCTCCAGCTCGCGCGGGGACATCACGCCGTAATACGATATCTGCTCCGCTTCGCGCTCAAGCGCCTCGCCGGTTAAGCCCTCCAGCGCCTGCATGCGCTGAAAGAGCACCTCGCCGGGCATGTCGTCGGGATCCAGCTCCCGGCATAGGTGTATGTAGCCAAGCGCCTCCCCCAGCCTGCCCATCTTCAGCAGACACACGGCCATGTTGTAGCATAAGGGATACCGGTCCGCCCGGCGCTCCAGGCCGCGCATAAGCATGCCGTGGGCTACCTGCGGGGCGTTCATCTGCTCGCTCACAAGGCAAACCAGTAGCTCGTCGGCAGGGCTTCCGGCGCACATGGCGGCGCGCAGAAGCGCGGCGGAAGCCTCCTTCCGGCTGCCCAGCCGCCAAAAAAGGCTCGCGGCGGAAGCGGCCAGCTGCGCGTCATAGGGGCGCAGCCTGACCACGCGGCGCGCAAACAAAAGCGCCCGCTCCGGCTGACCGGCCAGCTCCAAATACAGAGCGGTCAGCTCCTCGCGGCGGGCATATTGCCCCTGAAAGGGCTTGCGGCGCGCCCGTGCGAGCGCGCGCCACGCCCCGGACATATCGCCCTGACCCATGCGGCGAAGCGCCATACCCAGCAGGCCGTTGAGCCGCGCGCGGCGGCGGATGGGCGACTGGTAATACGCCTGCTCCATATCCAGCACGTCGCTGTCCCAGGGCGGCAGGGTATCCATCTCGTCGCGCCGGCGGTCCAGATACATGAAAAACGCATCCATGGCTTCCTGCCTGCGCCCCATGGCGATCATGTTGCGCCCAATCAGCCCGTAAAGCGCGAAGCGGGACGGATCGTATGCCAGGGCGGCAAAGGCCTCGCGGTTGCTGGCCTCGTAGCAGTGAAGCTGGCTCAGGGTGAAGGCATAGCTGGCCGGCGCAGCCTCGTAGGCGGGGTCGGTACGGGCGGCGTGGCGCTCCAAAACCGCCGCGCGAATCAAGTTACCGGCCTGCTTGCTCTTTTCCGCGCGCCGCAGCCAATAGGGGGCCGAGCGCTCAAAAACATCGGTCTGAGGGATATTCATCCATCCTCCTGTTTCAGCGTTCCTGCGCCTGATTCAGCAGGCGTATCAAATCCTGCTGGCTAAAGCGCTCCGTTTTTTTGCAGAAGTGGCAGGGGAGCTCCGCGCCCTCCTGCTCGTCCTGAAACATATGGGACAGCTCGTCGCGGCCCAGGGCGATCAGCGCCTTTTCCATGCGGGCGCGCGAGCAGCCGCAGCGGTAGGCAAGCGGCGTTTCCTCCAGCACCACGGGGCGCAGGCCGTCAAGCCATTTGGCCATCAGCTCGCGCATGGGCTCGTAACACAGCTCGCGGCTGATATCGGCCATCATGGGGCTGCGCAGCTCCAACTGGGCAATCACGTCCTCCGGGCAGCCGGGCATGGGCTGTAGCAGCACGCCGCCCGCGGAAAGTACGGTTTCCCCGCTTACCAGCACGCCCAGGCTTTGCAGCGTGGGCGTTTGCTCGCTTACCACGTAGTAGTTCGCAAAATCCTCGGCAATCTCGCCGGAAAGCAGGGGCACCTGGCCCACATAGGGGCTTTTCATGCCCATGTCCTTTACCACGCTCATGCGCCCCGCGCTGCCCACGGCGCGGCCCACGTCCAGCTTGCCGTTGGGTTTGAGGGGCATTTCCAGATTGGGCGTATCCACGCAGCCGCGCACGCTCTCGCGCCCGGCCACGCATACGATGCGCCCCAGCGGCCCGCCGCCGTCGATGGTCACAGTCACGCTTGCCTCGTCGGACTTGAGCATCGCGCCCAGCATGGCCGTGCCCATAAGCGTGCGGCCAAGCGCCGCCGTGGCCACGGGGCTGGTTACATGGATGGCGGCGGCCTCGGCCACGGTTTGGGTGGCGGTCAAAAGCAGACCGCGCACCATGCCGTCCATCAGGGTAATATGCAGCATACTGTCCTTGTGTTCCATGTTTTTCCCTCCGGTACATCAATCAGGCTTCGGGCGGCTCGGTCATGCGCTCGCCCACGGTGGGCGGCGCCTCCTCCTCAAGCGGCTTGCGCGCGCCTATGAACCAGCGCAGCTCGTGCTCCTCCGGCGGGCGAAGCTTTTTGTCCGCGAACAGGCGCACGTCGGTAAAGCCCACCGCCTGCAAAAGCTGCGTAAGCAGCGCGGCGCTGTGCGCGTACTGGCGCTGGCACTCGCCAATGCGCAGGTAGGTTTCGTCCTTCTGGCGCACAAAGATGGCCATGTTCAAATCCACATACTGCTGCGCGCGGTTGAAACGATTTTGCCACAGGTAGGCGATCTCGGGCGTTTCGTCCCCGATGAAGTGGTTGCCCA
>JALEIQ010000137.1 GCA_022769795.1 Clostridiales bacterium | reverse complement strand
ATCCTGACCTGCATCCTAACGATAAGGACGCGGAGGAACGCTTTAAGGAGCTCAACGAGGCCAACGAGGTTTTGAGCGACCCCGAAAAGCGCAAGCGCTATGATCAGTTCGGCTTCGACGGCCCGCAAATGGGCGGCGGAGCGGGAGGCTTTGATTTTAACGGCTTTGGCGGCATGGGCGGTTTTGAAAGCATTTTCGATACCTTCTTTGGCGGCGGCATGGGCGGCGCTTCCCGGCGCAACGCTCCCGTGGAAGGAAACGACGTGCAGCACCGCATTACCATTACCTTTGAGGAAGCGGCCTTTGGCTGTGAAAAGAGCATTGATTTTTTCCGCAGCGAAAACTGCGATACCTGCGGCGGCAGCGGCGCCAAGCCTGGCACCCAGCCTCAAACCTGTCCTACCTGTAAGGGCTCCGGTCAGGTACGCACGGGCGGCGGCTTTATGGTAACGGTGCGCACCTGCCCCACCTGCCACGGTGAAGGCAAAATCATCAAGGACAAATGCCAAAGCTGCGGCGGCACCGGCCATGTGCGCCGCAAGCGCAATTTGAAGCTGCGCATCCCTGCCGGTATCCAGGACGGCGTAAGCCTGGTGAAGCGCGGCGAGGGCGAACCCGGCATGCGCGGTGGCCCGGCGGGCGATTTGTATATCACCGTTACGGTAAAGCCGCACAAGCTGTTTAAGCGCAGCGGCAACGATATTCTGCTGGATATGCCCATCAGCATAACGCAGGCGGCGTTGGGCGCGGAGCTTGACGTGCCCACCCTGGAAAAGCCGGTCAAGCAGCGCATACCCGAGGGAACGCAAACGGGCACGCAGTTCCGCGTGAAGGGGCAGGGCATTCCCTCGCTGAAAAACGGCCTCAAGGGCGACCTGGTTGTAACCGTGCATGTGGAAGTGCCCAGAAAGCTGAACGAAAAGCAGAAGGATTTGCTCAGGCAGTTGGATGAAAGCATGGGCGGCAAGGAATACGAGGGCCGCAAGAGCTTCGCGGATAAATTGAAGGACATTTTTAACAACTAAGGCCAAAAGCGTGCGGCGAGCGGGCATGGCCCCGCGGCGCACGCTTTTCGGCGTTTTTCAAACCATCAGGATAGGAGCGTTTGTATGCAGTGGTGCGAGGCAGTGGTGCATACCACGACAATGGGCAGCGACCTCATCAGCGATGAATTGATGAACCTTGGCGCGACCGGTACGGAGATTGTAGACCGCGCGGATGTGCCTGACCCTCACCAGGCGGGCGTGTATTGGGAGCTGTACGATCCCAAAATGCTGGACGATATGCCCGAGGACGTGCTGGTAAAAGCCTGGTTTGAACAGAACGAGCATACGCACGATGTGCTGCAAAACGTGCGCCAGCGCTTGAGCGGCCTGAAAGCCGCGGCGTACGGCATCGATTTTGGCACGCTTGAAATGGAAATGCAAAGCGTGGCGGACGAGGACTGGTCCGAAAACTGGAAAAAGTATTATAAGCCCTTCCGCATCGGCAGCCGCCTGGTGGTTAAGCCGACGTGGGAGCCTTATACCGCCAGGCCGGACGACTTGGTGATCGAGCTGGATCCCGGCATGGCCTTTGGCACAGGCACCCATGAAACCACCAACATGTGCATGCAGCTTCTGGAAAAGCATTTGCGGGACGGCATGCGCGTGATGGATGTGGGCACCGGCAGCGGCATTTTGGCCATCGCGGCGGCCAAGCTGGGCGCGACGGATGTGCTGGCGATCGATATCGATCCGGACGCGGTCAAGGTTGCCAGGGAGAACGTGGCGCTCAACGCTGTGGACGGCCATGTGCGCGTAGTGGTGGGCGACCTGTGCAAAAGCGAGGCCATGCCCTGCGAGCTGGCTGTGGCTAACATCGTCGCGGACGCGATCTGTATGCTGGCGGGGCCGCTTACGCGCCACTTGCAGCAAAATGGGCTGCTTATTTGCTCCGGCATCATCCGCGAGCGTGAGCAGGACGTGCTTTTGGCGGCGAAGCAGGCGGGCTATACCGTATATGACCGCATTGAAAAGGGCGAGTGGGTGGCGCTAGCTCTGCGAAACGAGGCGAAATAATGCACCGCTTTTATACGGAGGAGCGCATTGCCGCGGCGGGGCAGCTGATTACGCTTTCCCGTGAGGAAAGCCAGCATGCCGCGCGCGTTTTGCGCCTGCGGCCCGGTGAGGAGGTGCGGCTGCTGGATGGCGGCGCGCTGTGGGCCGCCACGCTGGAAACCGTTGACGAGAAGGCGGCGCAGGTCAGGGTGACGGTGGAATGCCCGTCGCCCGAGTCAAAGACGCATGTGACGCTGTGGCAGGGCCTGCCCAAGGCGGACAAGCTGGAATGGATTGTGCAGAAGGCCACGGAGCTGGGCGCGTGGGAGCTATGGCCGGTGGAGATGGAGCGCAGCGTGGCCCGCGTCGGAAAGGCGGAGCGCGGCCAGAAAAGATGTGAACGCCTTGAGCGCATCGCCCTGGAAGCCGCCAAGCAGAGCGGACGGGCGCATGTGACGCGGATTTGGGAACCATGCGCGTTTGCGGCGGCGCTTGAGCGCGCGCGGGCCGAAAAGCCGGACTTGCTGCTTGTGGCCTGGGAGGAGGAGCATGCGCTGCCGCTGTCCAGGGCGGTAGCCGAATTTGTGCGCGAACGGGGCGTTCCCCGGCGCGTGACGGTTGTGATTGGACCGGAGGGTGGTATTTCTCCCGGCGAGCAAGCGCGGCTCAAGGAGGCGGGCGCGGTGAGCGTTACGCTGGGCGAGCGCATCCTTAGAACGGAAACCGCCGGGCTGTGCGCCATGAGCGTGCTGTGGGGCGCGCTGGGCGAAATGTGAGGTGAGCGGGAATGCGAAAGACGGTCAGCTTTACCACGCTGGGCTGCAAGGTAAACCAGTATGATACGCAGGCCATGCTGGAAGCGTTTGAACGCCATGGCTACGCCGCCGCGCAGGACGGCGCGCACGCGGATGTATACGTTGTAAATACCTGCACCGTAACCGGCACGGGCGATAAAAAGAGCATGCAGCTCATCCGCCGCTGCAAAAGGCGCAACCCGCAGGCGGAGCTGATTATTACCGGCTGCCTGGCCCAGCGCATGGGCGAGGCCCTGCGCGATACGGGGGCGCGCCTCATACTGGGTACGCAGTACCGCGGCCGTGTGGTGGAGCTGCTGGAACAGGCCATCGCGCAAAATACGCAGACCGTGGCCGTGGACGGCGTGGAAAACGTGCCCTATGAGCCCTTGACCATTCACAGCCACGAAGGGCATACCCGCGCCGTGATGAAGATTCAGGAGGGGTGCGACAACCATTGCACGTACTGCATCATCCCATCTGTGCGGGGCAGCGTGCGTTCGCGTCCTCTCAACGCCATCCGGGAGGAGGCGCGGGCGCTGGCGGAAGCGGGATTTCGGGAGCTGGTGCTCACGGGCATCCACCTTACCAGCTACGGCCGGGAGCTGGAGGACCGGCCCACCCTGGCGCAGGCCGTGGAGGCTGCGTGCGGGACATGGGGCGTTATGCGCGTCAGGTTGGGCTCGCTGGAGCCGCGCGTAGCCACGGATGCGTTTGTAACCGCGCTCAGGGCGCTGCCCCAGGTGTGCCCGCAGTTTCATCTGGCGCTGCAAAGCGGCAGCGACAGCGTGCTGCGCCGCATGAAGCGCGGCTATAATACCCGGCGGTTTTGGGAGGCGGTTTGCCGCATCCGTGCGGCATGGCCCAACGCCGCCTTCACCACGGACGTTATTGTGGGCTTCCCCGGCGAAACGGAGGAGGAATTTTCCCAGACGCTTGCCTTCTGCAAAAAGGTAGGCTTTGCGCGCCTGCATGTGGTCCCCTTCAGCCCGCGCGAGGGAACGCCCGCCGCCGCAATGGAGGAACAGATACCGGAGGCGGTGAAGGCGGAGCGCGTCAGGCGGCTGATCGCACTGGGGGACGAGCTGGCAAAGCGGTATCACGAGTGCTTTTTGGGTGCGGAGGCCGACGTGCTTTTGGAGGAGCGCCAATCCGATGGGAGCGTAATGGGCTATACGCCGGAATACATCCACGTGCGCGTGTCAAACGGCGAGCCGGGAAGCCTCGTGCGGGTGCGCCTGGATGGGCTTACGCAGGAAGGAATGCACGGTACAGTTGTGGAATGAATAAACCTTGGAAACCTATTGTGTGAAAGTGAGGAATGCTGCATGCAGGATTGTTTGTTTTGCAAGATTATGGCGGGAGAAATTCCTTCCCGCAAGGTGTATGAGGACGAGGATACCTACGCGTTTTACGATATCAGCCCGCAGGCACCCACGCATGTGCTGGTCATCAGCAAAAAGCATACGCCTGATGTGGCGCATAACGCCGACTTGAGCGATCACGAGCTGGCGGCCTGCCTTCGCACCTGCGCGAAGGTGGCCAAGCAGCTTGGCCTTGAGGAGGGCGGCTACCGCATCGTGAACAACTGCGGCGAAAACGCCTGCCAAACGGTGAAGCATATGCATTACCATGTGCTGGGCGGGGAAAAGCTGAGCGAGCGCATGGCTTGAGGCGCGGTTAGCCCCGGAGCGTTTACAATGAATTTACATTCAGTTCAAAATTCATGGTTGACGACATGAAAGATACGCGCTATAATAACCGTATGGTCGCCATATGCTCTTTTAAGGCCAGAGAGCCGGAAAAGGAGCCAGGCGGTATGCGCGAGGGGAGGGATAACAGTGTCCGAGGTACGCATCCGCGAGAATGAATCCCTGGAAAGCGCTCTGAAGCGGTTCAAACGTCAATGTGCTCGCACAGGTGTTTTGGCAGAGGCTCGCAAGCGTGAGC
>JALEIQ010000128.1 GCA_022769795.1 Clostridiales bacterium | reverse complement strand
CATATTGCCAAACGAAGCGCTTCTCGCGCGCGATATACTGATAGCACATACCGTTTACTGCGAATAGCTTCATTCCGGAAACACAGGAGAAGCCTGTTACCGCATCCGGGACAACATTCGAAGCAATAAAATAAAAGGACTTGCAATCCTTAGACCGCGAGTGATAGCAGGCCAGCGCCACACGCCGGGAAAGGCGCAGCTTCAGCCGCCTGTCACCGCAAAGCATCACAGGCTGATTAAAGCATAAGGTGCACATTGTCCCCTTTTCCGTGGCTTTGCAATGAAACGCTGTTAGCTCAACGGGATGAAGCGGACTGTCATCCGCTTTCAGAAAGGGAATGTCCATACGCAGAAATGACATATCTAAGCCGCCGCTGCTCTCATAAAACAGACCGACCGTCGAGCCGGAAATCATTGACAGGCTGCAATGCCCGAAGGTTCCCGGCTTAACCAGGCGTGAATAGCGCCATTCAATGGTATTCTTCTCATCTTCCAGGAGCAGGCCCAGCTTAACCGCGCCATTGCAGCTCCCGCTTACGGAATCGCCTCCCGCGTAAAGCAGGGCGTGATACCCATCTATACGTTGCCCGCAGGAAATGACGGATAAGCTATCTGTTGTGTGAAGGGACAGGTCGAAGCGAAGGGTCGAATCAAAGCTTATTCCTCCATCTCTGCTGGTTGCTACGGCCACGCACCCTGTTTCATTAAAAGGACTTTTGGCAAACAGCAGCACTGTTCCATCCGGCAGCTCCACGGCCTGGGCCTCGTTAGTATCCAGCCGCTTATCTGTGAGCGTTCGGGAATGGTGAAGCCGCCCTTCAAAAAGCCGGTTGTCGTTGCAGGATTCTCCGCGCTTCCATGTCGTTCCATGATCGTCGCTATAAATCAGCGCCGCGCATTGAACGCCATGCGGGTTTAAAAAGTACACGGGGAAGAGCAGCCTGCCGGAGTATCGTCCATGCTGAAGCTGAATTCCTCTGCCGGGGCTGCATCCCATGAAGGCGATCCATTCTTCCTTGACAAAGGGATTCAGCGGCTGGGGAACGCTCCATGTCCGCCCGTCGTCATCGCTGTAAACATAAACGAGATAGCTGGTTGGATAGACGCGCAGCGGGCAGCGTTCCGAGAATAGATAGCCAACAGATTTTCCTTGATAGAACAATTCATAGCCGCGCCCTGTTGTATAGGGCGTAGGCTTTCCACGGCAAGTGATTTCTCCCGTCGGGCTCTCAAGATATTTCACGCCGTTATCGTCCAACAGTTGCCGGTAAATCTGGCCGTCGATGATTTCATATCCCGTTCCCGGACTTACAGAAAACAGCGTTGTGTGTTCTGAAAACTGTCCCGTCAGCAAAAAGATGCGCCCCGTATCCCGATCCTGAAGCATACAGCTATCAATCGCCTGTGCGTTTTCGGGCATTTGTACAACAGGAAATCCGGCGCCGAAGCTTCGCCCCCCATCCGTGCTTCTGCGCATAACAATGTGGATCTTGTTGGGATGTTCCAGCGGGCCGTGCATACGCTGGTCAATAGCGGCCAGCAGCGTGCCTGACCGGGATTCAAGTAGCGAGGGCATACGGTAATTTGGCGCTCCCATATAGCCTGGATAGAATAATTGAACGGGCTGAGAGCAAAATGTATTCTCCGGTATCCGTATCGATGTGTCGGGAATGGTTTGCGCAGTAACGGAAAGGATTTCTTCTTCCGGCAGAACCCCGTCGTAAATATGCAAAAAATCAATATCTCCCAGGAATTCCGCACGGTCGTGTTCCAACTTCTGCGACTCCACTGTTTTGCCGATCAGAATCGCCTTCAAAGGAGCGAGGCTGGCGATATCGCTTAGGAAACAAGCGTTTGCGTCCCGATAAACGCGCAAAAGCATTCCGTTGAGATAGAGTCTGTAACCAACGCCCGCTTCGATAGTACATCCAATGGTATTCAGCATGTTGATTTGCGCCTGATGCTCATCGTATACATTCAGCAGCTGTGTTCGCATGCCGTTTTCTTCAACGGTCTTACGCATCAGCCCTACCCGATGGGCATGCTCGGTGTACAACAGAAAATAGGATGAGGGATACTGGCTGTTGACAATCGTGAGCAGCGGCGCAAAGCTTGGCACCTGAACATTTCTGAAACGAACGATCACCGTGCCGCTTTCAAGCGCCGCGGCGTCTGGAACCTGGGCTGTAATATCCACGTTCCGCTTGTGAACCTGCGTTAGGTTTTCAATTTCAAAGATGCGGGAAGCATGCATCTGCGCGTCCTCCTATGCCTATTGAAAGTGCCATTTATAATAATTCACCATGCTATATTTCATAATCTACCATGCTCATTTATACAAAAAACATGCTATATTTGTATTGTAAATGATGGCCGTGCAAAACGCAAGAACAAATCCATATACTGCGAGGAGAATTGCCATGTCACAGTTTCCGGCTCCGGTTTTTGAAATCGAAAATCTGTGCAACATCAGCGCTCAGGCCCCCGATTTGACGGCTCAGCTCAAACCGTATACAAATCTGGAAGAAGGCACAGTGATCATTCGTTTCCGAAATTATGAACTTCATTCCGGCGGAGCTGCTTTGCTCACCTTTGTCAATAATCAGTATCCCGCCTCATACCTCAGCATTTATATCGTTGTGGCCTCCATGGTTGGCTTTGTCAAAAAGGTGATTGCCAAGGATTATTCGGAGTTTCATACCATCATTGTAAATGCGGATGAACAGGCGCAGGTTAACATGATTAACACGCTGGCCGTCCGCATAAAAGCTAGAGAGGGATACCGAATCTATCTTAACGGACATTTGATTCGTGAAATGCCGGATCCTAACGCATGTTTTCTGCGCGATATTTCGCTGAGGGGCTCTATTGATACCATCCTTGCCGGAAAAATGGTGGACGCTCAAAAGATGAAGCAGCGGGAAATGCTCTTTCATGGCGACATTGATTTTATCCGCCTATACGATACCCCTTTAGAGCATGAATTGCTCTGTGCGTTTACCGGACAAACGGCGTCAGATTACCGCGTGCGGATCCCCGAGAAGGGCCATCTTACGCCGCCGGTCAAGCTATGCGCTTCCGGTTATCAGGGTGCGGGCAATTTCCGTATACCTGTTCCCTTGCGCACGCTGAAAGGAACGCTGCTTGTTGCCTTTGATAAGATGTTTCACGGCCCGCAGGATCACCCCAATCGCATCCAGCTTGTTATGCGCCGAAGCGAGGATGGCGGACAAACCTGGAAGCATGCTCAAACGCTAGTGCGTTTTCCCGGCAACGCGCAGGCTATTGACAGCTGTATGGTACAGGATCGCGACACGGGAAGAATTTTCTTGCTTACAAGCACTTATCCAGAAAATGTAACTGTATTTACCAGCGACAGCGGCGTGGGGTATGTTAAAGAAAACAATGTTATGAAACGTATTCTTGTTGACGACGCCGCCCGCCGCTATCTGGTGCAGCCTGATGGAACGGTTACGCTGGATGGCATTCCAACCGGGTTTACCGCCAGGCGCAATGGAACCGAACTGTACCGCGATGGACAGATGGTTGGATATACCTATATGGAAAAGTGTCCGCTTCGCGTGCCGTTGACCAGCTTCCTTTTGATGCTCACCAGCGACGACGACGGCAAGACCTGGTCTGAGCCTATCGATTTGAATCCTCTGCTCAAAAAGGATTGGATGCATTTTTGGGGCTGCGGCCCCGGAACCGGTATTCAGTTGAAAAGAGGAGCTCATAAGGGCCGCCTGCTGATGCAAACATATTGCTTTAACAAGCACTCTATTGAATCGCCCATGTTTATTTATAGCGATGATCACGGCGCTACATGGCATATGGGCGAAACCATCAACGATCACCGGCTCTACGATGGAAAAATCTATTCTGCGGAAACTGCGGATCATTGGGATTTGGATTCAAGCGAATCTCAGGGCGTGGAGCTGCCAAACGGAACCGTGCTGCTGTTCGCAAAGAACTATCGCAACCCAACGCGCTGCATCGCGGTTGCGGCAAGCCTTGACGGCGGTGAAACATTTGAACCTACCGTGCGGCACGACCCTGCGCTTCACTCAACTTACAGCATGAGCGTGATTGAATGGCCGGTTCCCATCGATGGGAGAACAGCGTATTTCTATGCCAGCAGCGATAGCCGGGCGGGTAACTATAACGGGGCGATCAAAACCGGCTTCTTCTGTGACGACGGGCATGGAGGGCATATTGAATGGCAGCACTCGCGCCTGTTTAAGCCCGGCACCTTTGGATACTGCTTTCTTTGCCCGGTCACCGAGGATACGCTCGGGGTTGCGTATGAATCCAGCGGCGCTTTGCACCTAAGCTTTCAGAAGATGGATATTCCCTTCCTGCTCTCTTCGGACGATACGCCGCTCAACCCTGTAAAGCTGCTGGATGTGCAACTGCGTGCCAACGATCAAGGCACCCTGATTACCCTGGTTTTCGATCAGCTGATCATGCTTACAGGCGAAAGAATCGTATACGCTTTATGCGGCGAGAAATGGCGGGCTGCTTCCTATGCCGGGCGCAGGAACGATTCGCGTAGTTATGATTTTCAACTGGATGCAGCGTTTCCTTCAAGTATTCTTAGTATCGCGCTTTCCGAAAAGGCGGATGTCGTATCGGGCAATGGCATGCTCTATCACTTTGACCGCGCGTCCGGTACGCTTCTATGGCAATACTATAACCGGCCGTATATCTCACTGAAGGGCTCTGGCGCGGTGTAAAGCCGCGAACAATCTTTACTCTAAGGAGGCTTCATTCTATGACCAAACAGGAATTTTGCAGGACGATTGACCATGCCATTCTGTGGCAGAACAACAGCCGCGAAGTTGTAGAAAAACGGTGCCGTGAGGTTGTCAAATACGGCTTTGCCTGCATTTGCTGCAACCCATGCGAGGTTTCCTTTGCGCGGAGCATCATTGGCGACGCGGCTGGCGTGTGCGCGGTAGTGGGATATCCCATGGGCGCCAATACGACCCACACGAAGGTTTTTGAGGCGCTGGACGCCATTGACAACGGAGCTGATGAAATCGATGTGGTTATGAATATCTCGCGGTTTAAGGACGGCTTTTACGATTATGTGCTGGACGAGCTCAAACAGGTAGTCAATGCCTGTAAAGCCAAGCTGCCTGGCTGCATTGTTAAGGTTATCATCGAAACGCCGCACCTAAAGGCGCGGGAAGAGCTGGAAAAGGCCTGCGAGCTTGTTATAGCTTCTGGCGCCGACTATGTGAAACAAGCGACCGGCTACGCTACCGGTAACTTTGGATACACGGATGAAATCGTTAATGCCGATGTGAACGTAGGCACGGATTGCGTGCGTGCCATTCATGAGATCGTTAAGGACCGAATCAAAATTAAAAACGCAGGCTGCCCGCGCGACCTGGATGAGTGCTTATATTACATTAAGGAGCTTGGGGTTTACCGCATCGGTCACAACCATATTCCTGAATGGCTGGAAGCGGCCGGCGATAGCTATTGGAACGATAAGTAACGCGCAAGCGGGGGACGGCGGCATAGCCGCCGCCAGGCCGTCGAAAAAGCTCGCTGCGCGATCTTTTCCGCCGAAACAGGATTCACCTGCGCCTTCGGCGCGGCCGGTGAATCCTGCAAGGAAACCTTGCTACGCATGGCTTCCGACCCCACCGCACATGTCGCTGGGGTCGGATTACAGTCGGAGGGCTGCGGCCCTCCGACACCTCCCAGGGGGTTCGTCGACAGTCTGACGGCGGCATAGCCGCCGCTCCCGTCCCTACCTGGTAAAGTGCGAAACAGAAGGAGTGAACGTACATGAAAGCTACCGCAGTTTCCTGGCTCAAGAATGGGCCGCGCCATTCGTTGGAGCGTTTTGCGCACTCCTTCAAACACAACTGGAGTCTGTACCTGCTCATTACGCCCGCGTTGATCTATTTTATCATTTTCATTTTCTGGCCCATGTACGGAGTGGTGATCGCTTTTAAGGATTTCCGCCCCAATCTGGGAATTATGGGAAGCGAATGGGTGGGATTTAAGCATTTTGCAAAATTCTTCTCATCGCTCCATTTCGGGCGAACGCTCCGTAACACGCTTACCTTAAGCATCTATTCTCTGGCGGTCAATTTTCCGCTTCCTATCGCGCTGGCGATTATGATGAACGATCTTAGATCCGCAAAATTCAGGCGCGCGGTTCAAACGATTACCTATCTTCCGCATTTCATTTCGATGGTTGTGCTGTGCGGTATGGTCACGCTATTTTTTCGGACGGACACAGGCTTAATAAACATTCTCATCCAGCATCTGGGAGGAGAGAGCGTTAGCTTTCTTACCACACCGCGGTATTTCAAGCATGTATATGTATGGACAGGCGTTTGGCAAAACGCCGGATGGAACACCATTATTTACATGGCTGCCCTATCCGGCATGGACGTTCAGCTATTGGAGGCCGCTTCGATTGATGGGGCAAGTAAGTTCCAGAAAATTCGGTATATCGTTTTGCCCTATCTGATGCCCACCGCCATATTGCTCCTCATTTTGGAGAGCGGCTATGTGATGAACGTCGGATTTGAAAAGGTCTTTCTGCTTCAGAATGATCTAAACATGGAAATGTCCGACGTTATCTCAACATTGGTCTATCGCAAGGGCATCAAGGAATATCAATTTAGCTTTTCCGCCGCAGTAGGCCTGTTCAACTCTGTTGTAAACTGCATCATCTTGCTGATTGTAAATGGCTTGTCCAGACGTTTGGGCGAAACGAGCCTGTGGTAAGGGGGAATCGGAAATGAGTAAGCGGCATATCCGCCAGTCCCATGCGGATCGCATATACGACGCCATTGTGCTTTTCTTGATTATCCTTTTTCTGCTTATCATTCTCTACCCGCTCTGGTTTGTCATCATAGCGTCTTTCAGCAATTCAAGCGATGTAACAAACGGAAGCGTCATTTTTCTGCCAAAGGGCTTCAGCCTGGAAGCGTATGAAAAAGTACTATCCGATCCCAAGATTATGACAGGGTATCGGAACACCATTTTCTACACGGTTGCCGGTACGCTGCTGAACCTGGCGGGTACGGTAGCGATTGCCTACCCGCTTTCCAGAAAGGATTTTGTAGGCCGCAAAACGATATCCGTGATACTGACATTCACAATGTTCTTTAACGGAGGCCTCATCCCGACTTATTTGATCTATAAGCAACTGGGGCTGATTAACACGGTTTGGGTGATGCTTATTCCTGGAATGGTGAATGTGTACAACATGATTGTTATGCGCTCGTTCTTCGAAGGCCTGCCCTATGAAATGCATGAAGCGGCCTTCATCGACGGCTGCGGAAACCTTCAGATCCTTCTGCGCATCGTTCTGCCTCTTTCTTTGCCAATCCTTGCCGTAATGGTGATCTTCTATGGCGTAACGCACTGGAACGAATATTTCAACGCTTTGGTCTATATTTCCGCACAGGAACTCAAGCCGCTTCAGCTCATCCTGCGCGATATTCTGATAACCAACACCACGCGTGTTTCCAGCATGATGTCGGGCGGAGCGGCCACAACGGGCGAAATGGATCGCATTCGCACGGCCGAGTCTATTAAGTATGCGGTTGCCATCGTTTCCACCTTGCCGGTGCTTTGCCTGTATCCATTCCTGCAAAAGCATTTTTCAAAAGGCGTCATGATTGGCGCAATTAAAGGATAATATCCCCGTTGGACGGGAGAAATAGAAACCAAATCAAAGGAGGAGTACCCATGAAAAAACATCGTCTACTGTCACTGTGCCTGGCTGCATTCCTTTGGATAACCGCCTGTGGAGCGGCGGCAGCCCAAGAAGCTCCGTCATTTATCATGGATTCCGCCGGATACCCCGTACTCCCTGAACCCATGACGTTCTCTGTTTTGGCCGCCACTTCTATTCCAGAAGGCCCCGGCGCGTGGAACACCCCAAATGAAATTCCCTATTTCATGAACATGGAGAGCCGGACGAATATTCACTTTGACTGGGAAACCATCACGCATGTTAACTTTGCCGAACGATTCAGCACGCTGCTGGCGGCGGACGATCTGCCGGACGTGGTGCTTAAAGCATATGGCTTAAGCGACTCCGAACTGGTTACGCAGGGAACGAATGGAATGTTTATTAACATAGAACCCTATCTGGAAACCTGCGCGCCTGATTTTTACGACTACTGCGTTAAGAACGACCTGCTCAAATACCTGCGTATGGGCGGCGGAATATGGAGCTTCCCTTATATTTTTGATTCTGAAAGCATCCAAATGAGCAAAGTCTATTTCAACACCGACTGGCTTAAAGCGGTTGGCAAGGAAATGCCGGTGACGCTGGAGGAATATCTGGATGTATTCCGCGCCTTCCGCGATAGCGACGCTAACGGAAACGGCGACCCCAATGACGAAATTCCACTTGGCTTATGTGATACGGATAACTTCATCAGCATCTTTGCCGGCGCATTCGGGCTGATGAATCGCGGCACTTCCAATATGTACATTGACGCCGCTCCTGCTGATGCCAGCGGTAACACGCTTAGATTTTGGCGGGGCGATGACTCCATGAAGGAACTGCTGAAAATGTACAAGCAGTATTGGGATGAGGGGCTCATTTCCCACAATCTCTATGACTCGGACTACTACATTCTGTTTGACAACTTCCACCATGAGGATAAACATGGCGCGCACGCGGCGTGGGTTACCGTCAGCGGCCAGGGAATGATTGACAAGTTTGTGGCTCCCGACGCTCCGCCCAAGGGCCCTGCCGGACAGCTCTGGTCTTACATTTCTGGCAAGATTGCACAGAAGCCGGGGCTCATCATCACCAAAGAATGTGACGATCCCGCGGCGATGGTTGCATGGGCCAATTACAACTATACGCAGCAAGGCGCCTATGACTACTTCCTGGGTATCGAAAACGAGTCCTACGTTATCGACGAGAATGGTCACACGCAGCTTACCGATCTCATCAACAACAATCCGGACGGCATGACGGTTGATCAGGCCATTTTGCGGTATTCGATTTATCCGCTCGGCTATAATCCTTCGCTAGCAACCGATGAAACCTTTAAGGGCGGCGAAACGTATTGGACCTCGCTGGAGGGCACCGAGCGGTTCCATGACTACAAGCCGGAAACGGTGTGGGAGGCTTTCCCTCTTTCTTTGGAGCAGGCGCAGGAAATCAGCTTCTGCAAGGGAGACCTCCAGGCTGTTATCGCGGAATACGAAGGAAAATTCGTCACGGGTGTTTTGAATATTGACGAAGGATGGGCTGAATATCAGGCGCAGTTGGATGCTGCCGGCCGTCAGGAATACCTTGCGGCCTACCAGCAGGCTTATGACGCGATGAACTGATAGCTGCCAGGCAAGCGGGGGGCCGCTACTCCCGCTTGCCTCTCATAAGGAAGGATAGCAATGAAAAACACGATGAAAGCTGTCCGCCTGGCTGTCATCGGCCTTGGCGACCGCGCGACGGAGCTTATGCGTACAATGCTGGCTACGAAGGACATTTCGATTCCTGTTCTGTGCGATCCGCTTGACTCGCGTTTAGAGGACGGACGGCGTGTGCTGCGCGAGCATGAGCAACCGGAGCCTTTATGCGTGCATAGCTATCTGGAAGCATTAAACAGGGATAGAATCGACGCGGCGGTAGTTTCCACATCCTGGAACGAACATGTTGAGATAACGCTTGAAGCCATGCGCAGGAGTATTCCATGCGGATTTGAAGTTGCCGGGGCCTCCTCTTTGGATGAGTGCTGGGAGCTTGTGAAAACATGGGAGCGAACGCGCACGCCTTGCATGATGCTGGAAAACTGCTGCTATGGCAGGTACGAGCTAGCCGTTTTGCAAATGATTCGCGCCGGGCTGTTTGGCGAAATTGTGCATTGCGAGGGCGGCTATCAGCACGAGCTTGGGCCCAATACGGTAAAGCTGGTTGACAGCGGGCATCAGCGCTCTTTTCATCATATGCATCGAAACGCCGATCTTTATCCTACGCACGAGATTGGCCCCATAGCGCAGTACTTGAACATCAATCGCGGAAACCGTTTCCTTACGCTGGCCTCCACGGCCTCAAAGGGCGTGGCGCTCAATGCCATTGCGGGCAGAGCCTATGGCGATAGGCTGCAAAAGTTCCAGCTGGGGGACTTTGTGACAACCGTGCTGAAATGCGCAAATGGCGAAACGGTCGTAATCCGCTACGATACCTCGCTTCCACGCCCTTATACTCGAAGCAACGCCGTGCATGGCACCAAGGGCGTGTGGATGGAAATAAATCATTCCATCTATATTGATGGACGAAGTCCCGCGCACAAGTGGGAGGATGTTCTCCCCTATGTGCAGGAATTTGAACATCCGGTTTGGCGGGAATTTCTGAGCCAAGGCGTACAAGGCGGACATGATGGGATGGACTTCCTGTTGATGAAGGCCTTTGCTTGGTGCGTACGCAACCGGAAACCGTTCCCGATGGATGTTTATGATGCGGCTACATGGATGGCTGTCACGGCTCTTTCCGAACAATCTGTTGCGCTTGCAGGAGCTCCCCAACCGTTTCCGGATTTCACAAATGGCAAGTGGGTGTTGCGCGGGAAACAGGAAAAGACGCCTTATAGCATCTGATAGACAATAGACATAGCACATATAAAAGAAAGAACGCAGCCGAACCGACCCGAAAAGGCTGCCTTTGGGGGCGGGAAGATGCGCCGCTTTGCCGGGTGGCAAAAACTTTTCCGCCCGGCGGCTATCCGGCACCTCCCGAAAGTTCTTCTACCGTTTGGCCTGGTGGTCACGTTTCAGCGTGACCACCAGATATTTTACATTTCATTTTAAAGGAATCGCTAAGTTGGGCATCTAATAGGAAAGGTGCCAGCATCAACGGGTGTGTAGTCCATGGAATTGTCGCTAATGCCTAACACCATGTAAAACAATTGAGGAGGTTCTGCTATGAAAGCAAAAGTCTTATTCATTGCCTTGGTGCTACTTACGATCATTCCATGGGGTATATCTTTGGCCCAAGAGGATGGTATTGAACTCTCTGCGCCAGCCAATATGCCGGACAAATATATAGATTGTTGCCGGATAGAGGGAACAAAAACAAATGGCGTAACATTTGTGATTAAAAATGTCGAGTACAATGATTCGTTACTGAAGATCGACATTGTTCAACTGCCAAATGATGATTACACCTCACTTGTGGGTAACCAGGTTGATAATGACCCTTCATTAACCAATAAAGTCGAAACGGCGTCACAATATGGAAGCCAAATATTAGGGACTCGTTGTGATGTTCTAACACTTACTGATGGGAATGGAAATAAAGTATTGAAGGAATACGGTGCTTCAAGCAGCCGAAATGGTTCGTCCTTAACAAATGAGTTTCGTATTGATTTACCGGCAGAGCATACGGGTGAGAAAATAAGCATTGAATTCGTTTTTGGGGTAAATGAAGATCTAAGCAGCCTATTTCCAATGTCCGATAGTATAAAGCTCTGCATTTGGCTTCAAGATCATATATCGGTTGTGCCGATTGATGATTAAAAAAATGAAATAGGCATAACCCAGGTATCCCAAATTCGTTGAGAAGGCGGGATATAGTACCCCAAAATAGGCGGTGCCGAGGGTTTAGGGGCTGTCCCAAAGGACGCCGTTTCCTCGCTGAGCCGCTTCTTTTTTTGTTGCACTTCGCTTTGCAGTCGGAACCGCCTTCCCGCTCCGGCAAAAACTTTCCCGCCCGGCATTGACAGGCGCATGGGGCTGTGCTATAATAAGCCACGTAAGCAGAAGCCGCCCGCTTCTCACCGCGCGAGCATATTGCGCAGGTCATGGCACGTAAGTCCATGGGGTGTCGTGTTGCGGCGGGCTGGTGTGCCCGGCGTTTTTTTGTGTCGAAAGGCGCAAAGACGTTCGAATCATTTGGAGGTGTATGGATATCAACGAGCCGATGATCAACGAGGAAATCCGCGACAGAGAGGTGCGCGTGATCGGAGCCGACGGCACGCAGCTTGGCGTGATGGCTACCCGCGCGGCTCTGGAGCTTGCCGAGCAGAACGGCCTTGACCTGGTCAAGATCGTGCCTACCGCGCAGCCGCCCGTATGCAAGCTGATGGATTACGACAAGCACCGCTACGAGCAGTCCAAGCGCGAGCGTGAACTGCGCAAGAACCAGCGCATTGTTACGCTAAAGGAAGTGCAGCTCTCCGCTACCATTGAGGAAAACGACGTGCAGACGAAGTTCAAAAACGCCGTGAAGTTCCTTGAGGATGGCGACAAGGTGAAGGTGAGCATCCGCTTTCGGGGCCGCCAAATCGCCCACGCGGACATCGGCATGAAGATCATGCAGGACTTCGCCGCCCGCATTGAGGAGTATGGCACCGTTGAAAAACGGCCCATGCTGGAAGGCCGTCACATGATTATGATCCTGGCGCCGAAGGCCGAGAAAAAGAGCTTTGCCGAAAAGAGC
>JALEIQ010000117.1 GCA_022769795.1 Clostridiales bacterium | reverse complement strand
AGGGGGTTCAACCCCCTGCCGGGGCTTGGGGCGGAGCCCCAAAACCTTGCGCCGCAGCGCCGCCCAAGCGAGCAACGCGCCAGCCCTCTGGCTGGCGCTGCGGCTGTAGGCGCTTGCCCAGAAAGTGGGGATCATTCGCGGGGTGCAGGTAGAAGCGCATTTCATCAAAAACGCCCCAGGCTTGACGGCCGGGGCGTAAGGGGATATAATAAGGGCAGGAAGGTTGACGAAACCCGCCAGATGGGCTAAAACCCCTCAAAGGATCACCGCCGCGTAGGTGCAACTACATGGCGGTGCTTTTTATTTCTGGTCTTTTGTGATCAGTACAACCACAAGGGACAGAATCGTAAGAACGACCATGATTAGCTTATAATCAGTCATACGCTCACCCCCTCTCTTGTAGATCAGGGGTGAAAGCTCACCATGCAGAAACCTTCCTGCTTGCGGATATTCTACCACGGCGGCGGAGGGATGGCAAGAAATCGCGCCAAATCTGCAGCAACGCGCCAGCCCTCTGGCTGGCGCTGCGGCTGTAGGCGCTCGCCCAGAAAGTGGGGATCATTCGCGGGGTGCAGGTAGAAGCGCATTTCATCAGAAACGCCCCAGGCTTGACGGCCGGGGCGTAAGCGAATATAATAAGGGCAGGAAGGTTAGTCCCTCCGCACGGTGGGCATTACCCCACTGACGAATGAACCGCCACGTAGTAGCCCCTACATGGCGGTGCTTTTTATTTCTGGTCTTTTGTGATCAGTACAACCACAAGGGACAGAATCGTAAGAACAATCATGATCAACTCATAATCAGTCATACGCTCACCCCCTCTCTTGTAGATCAGGGGTGAAAGCTCACCATGCAGAAACCTTCCTGCTTGCGGATATTCTATCACGGTGGCGAAGGGATGGCAAGAAATCGCGCCAAATCTGCAGCAACGCGCCAACCCGTTTGGGCTGGCGCGTTTTGTCCGGCTTGTCAAAAAGGTTATTCCACCGTTACCCCCGTCAAATTCTTCCACGCCTTGCGAATGGCGTTTTGGTTCTGCACGCCGTAGTTGGGGTCGTTTTTCTGGCACTCCTCCATATCGCGCAGGAAATGCACGCAGTTTTGGCCGTTGAAATTGTTATCCTTAATGGTTTGGCTGCCGTGGGCCACGTTGTGGGTGGAGGCCATGCTCCACCGGCCGTCGGGCAGCTGTACGTATACCACCTTGGGGCCCCAATCCTCCTCGCCGCCAAAGGCCCTGAACATGGCCTCCGTATCGGCGGCGGTAAGCGGCTCCACATCGGCGTGGTTGCCGCGACTCATGATGCGCAGCGTCCAGCTGATGCCGGTGCTGGGGTCGTAGACGGTAAGGCGCTGGCCGTTGGACAGGGTGGGCTTGACTTCGTTAAACCAATGCAGAAGCTGGATGGTAGCGCCGTTGGGAGCCACCCCCGTGCCCAGGTTGCCCGAGGACGCGGACGTACCGGAGGAGCCAGACGATCCGGAGGAACCGGACGATCCGCTTGCCTCATAGCGCTTGGCGCTGCCGCTGTACAAAACCGTTTGGGTCTGCGTACCGGCCACGCCGTCGGCGGTAAGGCCGTTCAGGCTTTGAAAGGCCGTGACCGCCGCCACGGTAAGCGGGCCGTAGGTGCCGTCGGCAGTTACGTTGTACCCAAGGTTCCTCAGCGCCGTTTGCAGGTTCTTTACCGCCGTGCCCGTATCGCCGGAGCGCAGCTTTTGGAAGGAGCCGCTTGTGCCCGTGCCGGCGGAAGCGGAGCTGCCGCCGCTGGTGCCCGCCGCGGGCGCAACGCCGCTGAACAGCGCCGCATAGGTGCTTTGCCCCACAAGGCCGTCGGCCTTCAGCCCGCACTTCTTTTGAAAGGCCGTAACCGCCGCGATGGAGCCGCTGCCGTATTTGCCGTCCACCGTGCCGGTATAATAGCCCAGCTCCTTCAAGCGGGTCTGCACGGTGGTCACATCCGTTCCAATATATCCGCGGCGCAGCGTGCGCGTGAGGCCGCCGGAGGAGCTGGCGGAGCCGGAGGATGAAGCGGACGAGGAGCCCGACGTTCCCGCGGCGGGCGCGTTGCCGCCAAACAGCGCCGCATAGGTGCTCTGGCCCACAAGGCCGTCGGCCTTGAGCCCACACTTCTTCTGAAACGCCGTAACCGCCGCGATGGAGCCGCTGCCGTATTTACCGTCCACCGTGCCGGTATAATAGCCCAGCTCCCTCAAGCGGGTCTGCACGGCGGTAACGTCGCTGCCAATATAGCCCCTGCGCAGCGTGCGCGTGAACCCGCTTGAGCTGCTGCCCGACGTGCCCGCGCCGCTTGTTCCGTTCAGCTCGCTGTACAGCTTGGTAAGCGTAAGCTTGCCCGCCTTGCCGTCGGCCTCCAGGCCGCGTGCCTGCTGATAGGCCGTTACGGCGTTCTGCGTGCCCCGGCCAAACTTGCCGTCCGTGCCGGAGGGGTCAAAGCCCAAAGCTTCCAGCGCCTTTTGCAGGCTTAGCACCTCCGTGCCGCGCGAGCCAAATTCCAACGTGCGGTATGTCTGCGCCGCGTTCGCCCCAGGCACGAAAAGAAACGCCGCCAGCACAACAAGCGCCGCGGTGCGCATGGTGAAAGCGCGCCAATAAGCCTTCATACGTCAGTATTCTCCCTTCTGTATTCCAAATCGCGTTGCATAGGCGGGATGGCCCCGCCATCCGTACAGCCAGTATAGCAAAGCACACCGCAAAAGTAAATGTTTCATTGCAGAATTGTTACGAAAAAGTCATATATTCATTTCGCAATTTTGTATTTTTGAAGCAGTTTTGATGCATGAAAATGGTAAACTAAATCGTTGAGGTGAGTGGATGGGCGCATACAAGCGCGCCCATGCCAAAGGAGCGGCATTTCATGAGCAAACGATTGATGGGCCTTGCGCTATGCTTGGCGCTTGTTTTCACTACGTCCCTCGCCCTTACGGAGGACTGCTTTACCATTGATGTGGATACGCTGGATATGGACAGCCTGAACCGCGACGATTACGTGGCCGCGCACCTGAGCGCGGGCGCGCAGGGCGTGCGCGTGGTCAAGCGCCTGAGCGATTCCAGCGAGCTGGCGGTATCCGTGCGGCTTACCCTTACGCAGATGGATTCCGGAACGCTGCTGTTTGACAAGGATTACGGCTTTCAGAGCGGTTCGTTCGACAGCGGGGTCATCTACCTGCCCTTTGTGAACGGGAACACCGTGCCCTACCTTGTAACCCTGTACGCGGGCGATTATGTGTACGCCATGCCCTTTATGCATCTACAACCCCGCCTTTCTTATAACGGGGCCTGCACCTACGGCGTGCGCCTGCGCGATTTGGGGCTGTCCGGCGACTGGATGATGGGCACCATGGTGGATTTGAACGCCCTGCGCTCGCAGGGCAGCATGACGGTGGACGTGTGCGCCAGCAATAGCTATGTGATCGGCCAGGCGGTCTTTTCCATGCAGGGCGAAAGCCTGTGCGTTACGGTGTCCTGCCTGGGCCAGGCCAACGCGGAAATTCATAGCCAAACGCTGTATGTGGCCGCCAACTGCGCCGCGCTGCCCGGCCAGGGCTTTATCGCCTGCGCCCCGGGCGAGCCGGTTGACGTAAGCGGCGCGGCGAGCGCGCTGGTGTGCCTGAATATGCAGGTGAGCTACGACCCCGCCGGGCTTTCCTCCTTCTATTATGATTCTTCCTCCTCCACGATTCAGAACCAGCTATCCCTGTGGGAGCAAAACCGCAGCGGTCAAGGGGGGGTTGACGCAAACGGCGCGCAGGACGTTGGCGTTTCGGACTGGGAGAATAGCTTCGGCTGGGAGGAAAATTTCGGCTGGGAGGATAATTCTGGCTGGGAGGATAATTCCGGCTGGATGGATAACAGCGGCTGGACGGACAACTCCGGTTGGGAGGACAACTCTGGCTGGATGGACAACTCTGGCTGGGAGGACAACTCCGGCTGGGAAACAAACCCCAGCTGGGATAACGGTGGCTGGGAGGACGTGCCCAACGGCTGACGGCGCTTTTCTTTCCCCCGCCCGGTTTTCTCCGGGCGGGGAATTTTTTTGTGAAAAACAGGTTCAGGGGGTTGACAAGCGCCTGTATAATATGCATAATACATGCATAATCATTCAAGGAGGCATTTTTATGGCGCCCAAGGCCAAAAAAGATATCAAAAAGGTTGTGCTCGCGTATTCCGGCGGGCTGGATACCTCCATCATCATCCCCTGGCTGAAGGAAAACTATAACAACTGCGAGGTCATCGCCGTATCGGGCGACGTGGGCCAGGGCACGGAGCTGGACGGCCTGGAGGAAAAGGCCCTCAAAACCGGCGCGAGCAAGCTTTATATTGAGGACCTCAAGGAGCAGTTCATCACCGATTATATCTACCCCACCATGCAGGCGGGCGCGGTGTACGAGGGCGAATACCTGCTGGGCACCAGCTTTGCGCGCCCCATCATCGCCAAGCGCATCGTGGAAATCGCCAAGGCCGAGGGCGCGGACGCCATCTGCCACGGCTGCACCGGCAAGGGCAACGATCAGGTGCGCTTTGAGCTCACCATCAAGGCCTTCGCGCCGGAGCTCACCATTATCGCCCCCTGGCGCGAATGGGATATCAAGAGCCGCGAGGAGGAAATCGCCTATGCCGAGGCGCATAACATCCCCCTCAAGATCAACCGCGAAACCAACTACTCCACGGATAAAAATCTCTGGCACCTCAGCCATGAGGGCCTTGACCTGGAGGATCCCGCCAACGAGCCGCAGTACAACAAGCCCGGCTTCCTGGAGCTGGGCGTAAGCCCCGAAATGGCTCCCGACAAGCCCACCTATGTGACCCTGAGCTTTGAAAAGGGCGCGCCCGTGGCCGTCAACGGCCAGAAGCTCGCTCCCGTGGCCATGATGGAGCTGCTCAACAAGCTGGGCGGCGAAAACGGCGTGGGCCTGTGCGACATGGTGGAAAACCGCCTTGTGGGCATGAAGAGCCGCGGCGTGTACGAAACCCCCGGCGGCACAATCCTCTACCGCGCGCACCAGGTGCTGGAAACCATCTGCCTGGATCGCGATACCCAGCATTACAAGGAGCTGGTGGCCAACCGCTACGCGGAGCTGGTGTACTTTGGCCAGTGGTTCACCCCCCTGCGCGAGGCCCTTGCCGCCTTCGTTGCCGAAACGCAAAAGACCGTTACCGGCGATGTGACGCTCAAGCTTTACAAGGGCAACATCATCAACGCCGGCGTTACCTCCCCCTATTCGCTTTACAGCGAGGAGATCGCCACCTTCGGCGAGGATCACGTATATAATCAGAAGGATTCGGCGGGCTTCATCAACCTGTTTGGCCTGCCCATCGCGGCGCGCGCAACGCTTTTGAAGGGCAAGCTGTAAGCGTAAGGCAATCGCGGCGGCCGGAGCCCCTCCCACCCTTGCGGGAAACGGGCCCGGCCGCCTCTCTTTTTGGGAAAGGAGCGTTTTTTTCCATGCCGGAAATCACCTTTATCACCGGCGGCGTTACCGCCGCGCAGGGCTTTTCCGCCACGGGCGAGCATGTGGGCATCCGCCGCAACCGCGCCCGGCGGGATTTGGCGCTTGTGGTCAGCGAGGTTCCCGCCTCCGCCGCGTGCGTGTACACCCAAAACCAGCTCAAGGGCGCGCCCATCCTGGTTACGCGCGAGCATATGGAAAACGGAATGGCCCAGGCGGTTGTGTGCAACAGCGGCAACGCCAATACCTGTAGCCCCGGCGGCGTGGAGCTGGCGCGAAATGTGTGCGCCCTGGTGGAG
>JALEIQ010000113.1 GCA_022769795.1 Clostridiales bacterium | reverse complement strand
GATTGCCACAGAAATCGCGGGCGTGCTCATGGGCGTGATGCTTGGCATGACAGCGGCGCTCAGGCGCGGAAAGGTGCTGGACCGTTGCGTAACGGCCTTTGGCGTTCTGGGCCTGTCCATTCCGCAGTTCTGGTTCGCGCTCATTCTTCAGCTCTTGTTTGCGGTTACGCTGCAATGGCTGCCACCCTCGGGCTATGGCGTGGGCTTTGATAAGTACATCATCCTGCCCGCGCTTACGCTGGGCATCCCGTCGGCGGGCATGATGGCGCGCGTTTCCCGCACGGCCTTTTTGGAGGTGCTGCCGCAGAACTACATCCGCACAGCCCGCGCGAAGGGCCTGAAGGAGCATGTGGTCATTTGGCGGCACGCGCTGAAAAACGCCCTGATTCCTATCCTTTCGCTGATTGGCACGGATATCAGCCGCCTGATTACCGGCACCATGATTGCCGAGAGCGTGTTTTCCTGGCCGGGCATCGGCAAGTACGGCTACGACGCGCTGTTCTACAAGGATATGCCCGCCCTGCAGGCCACGGTGCTGGTGCTGGCCATTGCCATCTGCATTATCAATTTGGTTGTCGATATACTCTACGGGTTTGTTGATCCCCAGGTTCGCCTGAGCCAGAAGGGAGGAGAATAAGCATGGCGCGCGAAAGAGATGATCTTCCCAAAAACGAGCGGTACCGCAGGCTGCTAAACAACGATAGCCTTGCGGACGGGCGCAGCCTGTATTCCGACGCCTGGGCAAGGCTGAAGAAGGACAAGCTTGCCTTGGCCGGACTGATTATCATCCTGGTATTCGTATTGCTGGCCATTTTCGCCCCGCTGATGCCCTTCATTGACCCGGAGGCCATTGAGAGCCGCCGTGAGGTAGGCGGGGAAACGCTGCTTCCTCCCTACGCGCCCAGCCTTAAAAACCTGATGGGCACCGATCAGCTTGGGCGCGACATCCTTGCCCGCGTGCTCTACGGTATCAGGGTTTCCCTGCTGGTGGGCGTGGTGGCGCGCGGCCTTACCATGCTGCTGGGCGTTACGCTGGGCGTGGTATCCGCCTATTACGGCGGCTGGGTGGATACGCTGATTATGCGCCTGACGGACATTTTCCTGGCGTTTCCGGTCATGCTGCTGGCCATGGTTATCACGCTGATTCTAAAGCCCAGCCTGATGACCGTGTGCGTCGCCATTATGCTGGTGGGCTGGCCGGACGTAACCCGCCTGATACGCGGCCAGGCGCTCAAGCTGAAAGGCAAGGACTATGTGCGCGCCTCAAGGGCGCTGGGCGCGCGGGATAGCTGGATTATTCTGCGCCAGATTCTGCCCAACTGCCTGTCGCTGATTATCGTTTCCTTCTCGATGGGCGTTCCCGGCGCGATCATGTATGAGGCGGGCATGAGCTTCTTCGGCTACGGCATTCAGGCGCCAACGCCCTCGCTTGGCAATATGATTGCCGACGCAAGGGGCTATATGACCGTGTGCCCCTGGTACATCCTGTTCCCCGGGCTGGCGCTGGTGCTGCTGGTGGTTGCCTTCAACATCTTTGGCGACGGCCTGAACGACGCCTTGGATCCCTACGCCAAGCGCAGGAGCTGAGCCATGCAAAACAAGCTCAGCTTTACGCACCCCTGTTTTCAAAACGAGGCGGCGCATGTTGCCCGCATGCATCTGCCGGTGGCGCGGCTTTGCAACATTCGCTGTAGTTTTTGCAACCCCGTGGGAGGGGATAGCTGCGTGCACGGCTGCATACCCGGCCTCACCAGGGAGGTGCTCACGCCGCTACAGGCTTTGGAGCGCGTCCGGCAGGTATGCACGGAGCAGCATATCCCCATACAGATTGTGGGCATCGCAGGCCCCGGGGAACCGCTGTTTAACGAGGAAACCTTTGAAACGCTCGAGCTGCTGCGCCAACACTTTCCGAAAATCCACCTGTGCCTCAGCACCAACGGGCTGCTGCTGCCCGCGCGGGCGCGGCGCATTGCCAGCCTGGGGGTGGAAACCCTCACCGTTACGGTCAACAGCCTTACCGTGGAAACGGCGCGCAAGGTATATGTGCACGTTGAGGGCCGAACGGACGACGAAGCCTTTCTTACGCTGATGCGCAACCAAATGGACGGCATCGAGGAGGCGGCGCGCCTGGGCATATGCACGAAGGTCAACAGCGTGCTGATTCCCGGCGAAAACGAGGCCGAGCTTCCCGAAATCGCCAGGCTGGCGGCGCTGCGCGGGGCGAGCATACACAATATTTTGCCGCTGATACCGCGGGCGGACGCGCGCCAAAGGCAGGCGCCGGACGCAGGCACTGTGCAAAGGCTTAGGGAAGCCTGCGGCCAGCATCTGTGTCAGTTTGAGCGCTGCCGCCATTGCCGGGCGGACGCGATTATCGATGCAAAAGAGCGGGAGATTGGAGAAATGAAGCATGAATAACCTGCCTGTAAGGCGTTTGTTTCCGACCTATTATGCCAACGATGTAGCCGCCGTTACGCCGGGCTTTGTGAAAGCCTGCGGCTGCAAGGCGCTGCTGGTGGATATAGACAATACGGTTTCCCATGTGGACGCGCCGGACGCGGTTCCCGTGGCGGTGAAATGGATGTCGGAAAGCCGCGCGGCGGGCATTCGAATCGCTTTCGTATCCAACAACGATCCGCCACGCGTGGAGCCGTTTGCGCAAAAATACAACGCGGATTATATCTGCCACGCGGAAAAGCCCAAGCCGGGTGGATACCGCGCCATCGCGCAACGGCTGGGCTGCTCGGACAAGGAATGCATGGTGGTAGGCGATCAACTTTTTACCGATATACTGGGCGGGAACGCCGCCGGAATGCGCACGGTGATCGTGCGCCCGCTGTGCGAGGCGGAAGACCCCAAGGCGTTCCGCTTCAGAAGAAAGATGGAAAAGCTGCTCCTGCTTTTGGATCGCGCCATTCACGGCAAGCGGCGCGTAATTGGCGGGTAAGCGGGAAGCGTACAAGCCCGCGAAGCATCCCGTCTGAAAGAAAAATCCCCCTTCCACGCGGTGGAAGGGGGATTTTCTTTCGGGCATTGGTGAAGATATCAAGCGCGTCGCGGTATTGGGCAACGCGTTCTTCAGCCTTTGCAGCGCCGCGGCTCCTTGCTGAAACCGCCGCAACATAAGGCTTCGCCCCATTCTTTTACCAGCCTTTTTACCGGCTGATTTTCACCGTAACCGCCTTTGCGGCAAGCGGCTGGCCAAACACATCCACGCCATCCCTGGCAAAGCGGGTAACACACAGCGTGTCCGCGTCGGGCGCTTCCACGGTTAAAAAGCCCGTTTGCAGCACAGGTGTGCTGCGGCGCTTGTTCATAATCCGGGCCACCTCGCCGCGCAGCTTTTCATCCTGACCGTCCCAGCACATGGGCGCGCGGTTCCAGGGATCGGCCATGCCGGTCATTCCAACCTCGTCGCCATAGTACACGGTGGGCGCGCCCGGCAGGGCGCACAGCAGGCGCAGCGCCTCCAAGTAGCGCTTCTTCGCGGTTTTCAGCTCGCGCTTGCCCAGGCTTACCTTCCGCGCCTCCGCACGATCCATCTGGATAGCGCCCTCACGATCCCACCCGCAAAGGGCGTTCAGGATGCGCACGCGGTCATGGCTGCCCAGCAGGTTCATCAGAGAATAGTAGAACGGCGCGGGATACACCTCCTGCTGGTGCAGAATGACCCTGCGCAGGTGGTATGCGTCGGCGCTTCCGGTAAAAAAGTCAATCACCGCGCGGCGCAGGGGGTAGTTCATCACGCTGTCCAGCGTGTCGCCCAGGCAGTAGCAGCGGGGCACGCCATAGGCGACTTTGTTGCTCGCGTCCTCCCACACCTCGCCCAGAAGCACGGCCTCGGGGTCGGCCTTTTTCAGCGCGGAGCGCATCTCCCTCAGCAAATCCATGGGCAGCTCGTCGGCCACATCCAGTCGCCAGCCGCATGCGCCGCGCTTCACCCAGCCGGGCATCACGCCGTCCCGCTCATTGAGCAGATAGCTGCGATACCCGGGATGATTCTTCTCCACCGCGGGCAGGGTATAAAAGCCCCACCAGGAGCGGTATTTGTCCGGGAATTGGTCAAAGTGATACCAGTCATAGTAAGGGCTTTCGGTGCTTTGGTACGCGCCCAGGGTGTCGTAGCGGCCAAAGCGGTTAAAATACCTACTGTCCGCGCCGGTATGGCTGAACACGCCGTCCAGCATAACGTGCATACCCCGCGCCTTCGCGGCCCTGCAAAGCTCCTCAAAGGCGGCCTCGTCGCCCAGGATGGGGTCTATCTCGGCATAGTCGCCGGTATCGTAGCGGTGGTTGGTGCGCGCCCGAAAGACGGGGTTCAGGTACAGCACCGTCACGCCCAGCTCCTCCAGGTAATCCAGCTTTTGCTTGATGCCGCGCAGCGTGCCGCCAAAAAAGTCCAGGGCGCGGTTGTCGCTGTTTTCGGGATCGATGTCCAGGGTGGGGGCCTCGTCCCAGCTTTCATGGAAGGTTGCCTCCGGATGCGCGGCGGCGATTTTGCGCATGCGACCCTTCTGGCCGTTTTTGTCCTTGAAGAAGCGATCCGGGAAGATTTGGTACACCACGCCCCGGCGCAGGCATTCCGGCGTATCGTAGGCGGGGTCGTACACCGTTACCTGGTAGCTGCGGGGCTGGCCCTCGTAGCACGCGCCCACGCCGCCCAGCTCGTCGTAGGATGTGCCGTAGCGCGTTTCGCCGTCCGCATGGCGAATCACAAAGTCATACCAAAACAGCATGGGCGTTTCCGGCACGGTTATGGAGGCTTCATAAAGGCTTTCGCCCACCCTCGCCATGGGGTAAAACGCCTCGCTGCCATTCCATGTGCGCAGAAGCACCTCGGGGCTTTCATCGCACAGAAAGCGAAGCGTCATCCGGCCTCCCGCTTTCACCGGTCCGATAGGGACGCGATATTGTGGATCGTAGGAATCGTGGTACAGCATAAAATGGGTTCCTCCGTTCTTTTCCAATAAAAGGTGCGGTAGGTATTGTACCATAGGTGATACAAACGCGCAAACGCAGGTTTTTGGGAGATTGGGAAGATTTTTGGAGCCGCCCGCCGCAAATTCCCCGCCCCTTGCATCCCGCCTGAATCCGGCGTATAATACCACCATCCCATCCAAAACGCGCGGAAAGGAGATGCGCGCATGTTCAAAGAATCGCAAGCACAGGCCTTTGAACGGCTCTGCGCGCCCTATTCCGCCATGGTGTACCGCCATTGCCTGCACATGCTCAAGGACCCTCATGAGGCCGAGGATGCGGCGCAGGAGAGCATGCTGCGCGCCTTCCGCGCCTTTGGGCGCTTCCACGGCGCGGGCGTGGCCACGTGGCTGTTCCGCATTGCGCACAACACCTGTTTGGATATTCTCAAAAGCGCGCGCCGTCAGCGGGAAAGCGCCACCCTGGACGAGTGGCGCGCCGCGCATGGCGACCCTGCCGACCCCGCCCCTACGCCGGAGGACGCGTATGTGCGTTCCGCCGGGGAC
>JALEIQ010000112.1 GCA_022769795.1 Clostridiales bacterium | reverse complement strand
TCTCGTCCACAACGCCCTCCATCCCCTTGAGGATATAGGGCAAATATTCCTCCGCACCCTCAAACTCGTTCATCAAGCTGGGGGTACGCTGGCTTACAATGTCGCCCTCAGGCGAGGTGATGGAATCCACCAGCATCAGGTTATACACCTTGCCGCCGTTGCCAAGCGCCGCTACGTAACGGCTTACCGCCGCCGGTGTGAGCACCGTGATGGACTGGCCAATGGCCACCTGTACCGTTTGCGAGGGGCCCCACTTGATATCGTTCAGATAGTTGAATGTATCGCCGATGATGGACTGCGTAAACACCATCTCGCGGGTCATATTCAGTTCTTCCATCAGGATGGGGCGGATTTGTTGCAGCCACAATTCGCCGCCGTTGCCCTGGTCGGTATTGACGGCCATATCCATCAGCCGCTTCACGCAGCGGTTCAGGCGCTCGTCGTCATAGGTGATGTTGCGGCTTGCCCCGCAGTTGCGCAAATGCTTTTTCAGCGAGTTAAACACGATGATGGGCACAGCCGTGTCCTGCGAGGCCTCGTCCATGGCCTTGTCCGGGTCGTACAGGCTGGTTTGACAGCCCACAACGCTGCGCTCCTCGCCGGGCAGGTCAATGCCCGTTTTGCTGGTAAGGCCAAATTCGCTGGCGTACTGGTACAGCCGTGTTTCGCCCAGCCGGTATCCCAGCGTGTAGAAAAAATAGTTGCAGCTATGGGAAAGGCCCTCGATAATGGTTTGATGCTGGTGCTGGTAGCGATTGCCCTCGCTGATCCAGCATTTAGGCGCCTGGCTTTCCACCGTGGTTACCAGCATGAAGCGGCCCTCGTCGCTGATGGTTTCGTTGGTGAGCAACTCGCCCTCAAGCAGCGCGCCCAGCGAGGATACCATCTTGAAAATAGAGCCAGGCGTGCCGCGCGCGTGAATGTTGTAATTCATAAGCACGTTGCGCGTATCGCTCAGGATGGCGCGGCTTTCGTCCCCCGCCTCCACCAGCGCGTTCAAATCAAAGGTGGGGTAGTTCGCCATGGCCAGCACGCGGCCTTCCATATCCACAACCATCATGGCCGCGCGCTCCGCAAGCGACAGGGGATATTTCTCCCATTTGCGGTTCTCAATGTCCGCCTTGTTGCTGTCCAGCCAGCGGGCATCCATCAGCTTTCCCTCCTGCGTGCTGCGAGTGGAGGCCACGTTTTCCGCCAGCGCACGCTCGGCCTGCTGCTGATAGCTCGCCACGATGGTGAGCTTCACATTGTTGCCGTCCTCAGGCTCCGTATAGCTGATTTCACGGGTGATCTTGTTGATGTTGTTGCGCTCCACAATGCGGTAACCCTGGCGCAGGTCCGTGTTTTGCGTAAGCCAGTCCTCCATGGAGGCTTCCACGCCGTCCACGCCGATGGTATCGGAATATTTATAGCCCTTGTCCTTAATCTCCAGCCACTTGGCCGTGGAGGGAATCGCGCCCATATAGCCGATTACCTGGGCTGCCAGCGTACCGCGCGGATACACGCGCTTTGTGCCCATGGCAATTTCCATGCCCGGCAGCGTCATCGAGCGCGTTTCAATCTCGATCACCGTTTCATACGGCACGTCCTCGGCAATCACAATGGGCTGGGAGTTAAACAGGTTCATCTGCATTTCCGAGAAAACCGCCATTACCTTGAGCATGGTTTCCTCGTCCAGCAAAACGTCCTCCACGTAGCTTATGCCGCGGCCTTCCTCATCCGCCCTGCGCGCCTGCCCCTCCTCGGGCGTGTTGATGATACGGTAGCGCAGCTTGAGCTGGTTAAGACACTGCTCGGGCGTGGCGTATCTTGTCATGCTCGTCAAATAATGATTGCTGCGCCACTGGGATTCACGGGTTTGCAGCACGGATTCCTTCACGCCGCTGCCGAAGTTAAAAATCCATTCGCCCGTTTCCTCGTCGCGCTGAATCACGCTGCTTACGTCCAGCTCGTTGCCGTTTTTCTCGATAATCTGAATCGTTTCATAAATGGACTTGGTAAACGCCGCGTATTCCGCGCGGGTATTCTGCCCCGCGTCACGGTAAAAGGTCACGTTGTAGATATCCTCGTCGCGGGCCAAAATGACCGCGTCCGCATCGGTAATCATGCCGCGGCTGCCGCGCAGGGTAATCTTGGTGGTACGGCGGTTCTCCGCGCTTTCGGCATACTGCTCGTTATCCACAAGCTGCAAACGGAAAATACCGCTGATCAGGTAGCCGAACATGCCCAGTGTAATAATGAGAAACGCTAAATATCTCCCGCCCAGGTTGTAGCCCTGGCGTTCCTTGGGCGTGCCGCGCCTCTTTCTCATGCCAAATCACCTCCCAGGGGTTTATGCGCCTTCAGCGCGCCTTGGCCAGCTTGTAGGTACCCATCCACCAGCGAATGGGGAATTGAATCAGTCCGGCAATCGCCATCGTGTAGGCCACGTTAAGGATGGCGCGGCCCCAATGGCCAGAATCCAGCGCCACGCCGCTTAAATAGATATAAATCAGATGCACGCCCTCAAACACCAATGTGCTCAATCCCGCGCACAGCGGCGTGCGGATATGGGGGTTCCACTGGCCCCCGCGCCGTCCCATGGTACGCTCCTCCTCCAGCTTGCGCTCGCTTTTATCTGAAAACATCAGCGCGCCAAGCATGCAGCATACGGGGTACAGAATCAGGCTCAGGTAGTCCAGCATCGGCACCATAATCTCCAGCAGATAGCCCACCGTAAGCGACATCAAAAACGTGTACTTGCGTCCCATGCATACCGTCACCACGGCAATCATCGCCAAAGCAATGCTGGGTGCCACCCCGCCTATGGAAAGATACTCCGCCGCCGTAGCCTGCAAAAGGTAGGCCAGCAGCGTC
>JALEIQ010000105.1 GCA_022769795.1 Clostridiales bacterium | reverse complement strand
CATTCCATGCCGGACGGCTCCCTTACGTGCGATAATTGCGGTACCTATCTGGGCCGCTATGCGAGCGCGAATGGGCAGGACACCGGCGTGCGCGCCATCCGCCAGGGGCGGGTGAGCGCCTCCTCGCCCACCCTGCCGTCCGACCAGGGCCGCATGCGCGAATACGGCGATTACGATCTTTCCGCCCTGCCGGTGGAGGACGGGCAGCGCGCCCCCAGGCGCAAGCCCGCGCCCGCCTACCAGAGCAGGCGCGGCAGCAGCCGCCCGGATACCCGCCGCGGCGTGCCGGTGAACGCGCATGGCCGTTCTCCCGCACTGAAAAGCAAGCATGTGCGGGTGCGCCCCGTGAAGCGGCACAACGTAAACTGGATGCTCATCGGCGTGGCCGTAACGCTGGTGCTGGTTATAGCCGGCGGGGCGTTTTACGTATATATGAGCCGCAGCGACAGCGGCCAGCGCGCCGCCGCGCGCCGCAACACCCTCGCGGCCACGGAGGGCATGTTTACCCTGGCGCAGAATACCAAGGATCCGCTTGTGCAGGAGGAGTGCGAGGCGCTTTTGAAGCAATGGAGCGGCGTGCCCGCCCAGGCGTACTGGCTGGCTGGTCAGGAATACATGGACGTGGGCGATGTGCAGTCCGCCATCGTGTGCTTCCGCATCGGCGACGTGGTGGAGCCTGAAAACTACGACGGCCTGCTGCTCCTGGCCAACGCCTACGAGATGGACAATCAGGACGGCGAGGCCGAGGCGCTTTACCTGCGGCTGGCAAACGAGGTCAGCCCCTTCCGCAGCGAGGCCTATACCGCGCTGATTCGCATGTACCAGGCGCAGGGTCGCGGGCCCGAGGCGGCGGATATGATGCTGACCGCCTACCAGAATACCGACCGCGAAACCTACCGCCTGCAACGCAAGGAGTATATTCCCCTCATGCCGGAAACCAGCCTGGCCGCCGGCCGCTACGAGATCAGCAAGATGGAGGAAAACATCGCCCTCTCCTCGCCGCAGGGATACGATATCTACTATACCGTGGACGACGAGGCCATTCTGCCCCAGGATGGCGCTCTGTGCGAGAACGGCCAGATCATCCCCAAGGAGGGCAGCGTGACGCTGCGCGCGGTATGCGTAAGCGGCAAGCTGGTTAGCGACGAGCTGCGCGTGTCCTATACCTTCTACTATCCCACGCCGCCCGCGCCCAAGTGCAACCTGGCCCCCAACACCTATAAAACCAAGCGCGACGTAAGCCTGCGCCCCGGCGAGCTTCAGGACGTATCCCGCAAGGAGGCCGCGGAGGCCGCCAGCCATTACCGCTACTTCTATACCATCGACGGCTCCACCCCCACCGAGGAAAGCCCGGAGTACGATGGTACGCCCATCCAGCTTCCCTCCGGCCGCGTAACGCTCAAGGCCGTGTGCGTGAACCAGTACGGCAAAATGAGCACCATGCTGGAGGTGGGCTATAAGTTCAATACCAAGCCCGACCTGCTGGATAAATATCAGGAAACGGATACCTTCAGCGGTTTCAAGCTGAACCAGACCTCTGTGGACGAGTTCACCGCCGCCTTTGGCAAGCCGCAGCGCGAGGTGGAAACCACCTACCTGGGGCTTGAAAACCAGGCCCGCCATTTGGATTACGATTGGGGCTACGCCGTGTTCATCCTGGAAAACGGCGCGTGGCAGGTGGTGCGCGTGGAAATGAACCGCCAAATCGCCACCGCGCCGCGCGGCGTGGGCTTTGGCAGCACCGAGGACGAGATTGCCGCGGTGTATAAGGATTTTGGGCAGCTTCGAGCCGCCAACGGCACGCGCGGCCTGTATTACGATTATCCCGATGTGGGCCAGGTGCTTGTAAACGGGGACGGTACGCGCACGGTGAAATATTCCTGCCAGATTTCCACCAGCAAGGTATGGGTGCTGGAATATCACCTGGGCGCAAGCGGCAGGGTGGATAAGATCATAAACTACTACCAGCCTTGAGGGTAGATAAAAAGTAGAGATTCTTCCGCTAGGATAACGCGGGCGGCATGAATTTCATATTCAGGAAGAAAACGCCCATCTGAAACGTTCTATCAAACGGGGCGCTCACGCGCGGCCCAGAAGGAGGGAAAACCGAATGAAATCATCTTTTCTGCGGGTAGCCTGCCTTGCGCTTGCGCTATGCCTGCTTATGCCCACGGCCCTGGCGGAGGGAACAAACGCCAATTTTTATGCCGCCACCGACTATGCCGACGTAAACGGCAGCTCGCTTGCGGGCACCGGCGTGGCGGGCGATACGCTGTACCTGCTTACAACCGCCAACCGTCCCGGGGAGAGCGAGGAATCGCTGGAGCGATGGAAGCCCGGCATGGAGGCCCCGGAGGTTGTGCTTACTGGGCTTAAAAGCTATAGCCTGGAGGAGGAAACGACGGACGCGACGGTTGTAAACCGCCTGTTCAGCGACGGGGAAAGCCTCTACGGCCTGGATTATGGCTACCATGAGGATAAGCGGGCCGCCGTTACGCGCCTTGTGGACGGGCAGGGTATCGTTGGCGTTACGCCCCTGTGCACGGTGGACGTGGCGGCGCTGAACCTCAGCGAAAGCGGCTATGAGGAAATGGCGACCCTGATAAATGTGTTTGCCGTGGACGGCGTGCTTACCATGTTGGGCGTGTTTTACACGGCCAATGGCAGCGAGTACGTGTTTACGCAGTATGACCTGAGCACGGGCGAAACGCTGCGGCAGTCGAAGGAGAAAACGGTTTTCTCCCTGTGCCCCTATAAAGACGGCGCAATGCTGGCGCTGGTGAGGCCGGAAAGCAAGCCGGACGAACCCACCGCGCCTGTTGAGATCGCCCGGTACGATCCTGTTGCGGGCACGTTGGAAACGCTTGTGAAAACGGACAAGATAGAGATGTGCGGGATCGGGTACAACGCGGAAAGCGATACCGCCTATTATGTGAGCGGCGCGACCGTGTATGCGCTGCCCGGCGTAACGGGCGAGGCCAGGGTAAGCGCCTACCTGCCCATATCGGCATGGATGGAGCAGCCCATCGCCTACCTGGACGGCGGTATGATTGTGCACGAAAGCTGGCAGGGCGCGTATGTGCGCGCGCTGGACGCGCCCGGCATAGGCGAGGGCGCGCTGGTGATCTATGGCGAGGGCGGCAGCAATAAGCACGCCGCCGTGGTGGACGCGCACCCGGAATTGCCAATTACCATGAGCGACAGCTATTACGGCACCATGGAGCAGCTTACCGCCGCCATGGTAGGCGGCGAGGACACCGTGGATGTGCTCAGGCTGGCTGTGGAAACCGCGCCCGTGGAACGCCTGATTCAAAAGGGTTACGCTGCCGATTTGAGCGGCTATCCGGAATTGATGGCCGTTGTTCGGCGCATGGACGCGCCCTTTAGCGAGGTGCTCTGCCGGGACGGCAAGCTGTATGGTGTGCCGGTGAACGTAAGCGGCGGCCTCATTTCTGTGAACAAGGAAGTGATGGAAGCCCTGGAGCTCACCCAGGACGATTTGCCCTCCACCTACATGGAGCTTTTGGATTTTGCCGCCAACTTCTATTACGACTACGGCGAGGAGCATCAGGATATCGCGTTGTTTGACAACCCCAGAATGCGCGACGAGCTGTTTGAAAAGATCATGGCGCAGTACATAGCGCTGCAAATGCGCGCGGGCGAGGCTGTGCAGTTTGATACGCCGCTGATGCGCAAGCTGCTTGTCGCGTTGGACGCGATTGACTTTACGGAGCTGGATCCCTACGCTACGCTGGGCGACGAGGCCTGGGACAACGGCGAGATGGACGAGTTCTATGAAAAGCGGGGCCTGTTCAGCATGTATACGAGCGTTTCGCCCCGCAGCTTTGGCTTTGAGAACCTCCTCCCGCTCGTGCTGCCGCTGGACGAGGGAATGGAGCCCATCGTTCCTATGAATATGGATATTCTGATTGTTAATCCCCGCAGCGCGCACATGGATCAGGCGGCCGTGTACCTGGCGGAGTATGTGAAGCACTATGACGCGGCCGATGAAAACCTGATGCTCTTTCCCGATGAAAACGACCCGGTGCCCAACCCGTACTACGAAATGAGCAAGCTGAGCTGGGAGGAAAACATCAGGGAACTGGACGAGCGCCTGGAAAAGGCCGATGAAAGCGAAAAGGCAGCCCTGCGCGAGGAGCGCAAGACCATGGAAGAATACCTGGCGGACGTGGAAAAGCACCGTATAAGCGTAACAGCCGAAATGCTCGCCGCGTATCGCGAGCGGGTAGCGCCCTATGTGTACGTAGCACGGCAGACCCCGCTTACCGACTGGGGCAGCGAAACCGGCGGCGAGCTGCGCACGCAGATTAACCAATACAACAGCGGGGCTATTGACGTGGAAACCTTCATCCGCGAGGTAGACAAGCGGGTGCGAATGATGATGCTGGAGGATCAATAATGATGAGAAGAACGCTTTCCTTTCTTTTGGCGTTGGTAATGCTGGTTTGCGGCTTTGCCGGGAACGCTTCCGCCATGATGATTGGCGGAGGAATGACCGTGGTATACGGTGGCGACAGCGGCGACGACCCCGTAACAGCCGTGACGGCGGTACAGGATACCTTATACCTGCTGCACCAAAACGGGCAGGTGACTACCCGCCCCGTTGACAAGAATGAGGAGATCGTTCTTGGCGAGGTGCTCAACACCCAGGGCTACCTTGACGAGCCTCCCGCGACGCAGGAGGGTCAGGCCCGGATGGATAGGCTGTTCACTTGGCAGGGCGAGCCCTACGGCCTGTGCAGCGCCGCGGGCGAGGTATGGCGGCTGCTGGACGAAAGCGGCGCGTTCGCCCCGGCGGCGGTGGAAAACCTTACGCTGGATGTTTCCTCTCTGATCAGGAAAAATGAGAGCGCGGGGTATTACTCCACGGCGGAGCTGAACAGCTTCTTCTGCCAGGACGATTGGCTGTACTACACCGGCCTGCTCTACGGCGAGGGGACGCCCGAAGCCATGGCCGGGCGTATCAACCTTGCCACCGGGCAAAAGCAGGACTTTTCCTGCCCCAAGCTAAGCGCCTTCACCCCCGGCGAGAACGGGCAGATTGTGGCCCTGCTCTATGACCGCATGGCCATGTACGGCTCCGGCAGCGTCGAGGATATCAGGACTCCCGCGCAGTACGGCGTGTTTGACCCAGAAAAGGACGCCGTTGACGCCCCGACGGATATCCCCACCGAGAACGAAATGGGCGGCTACGCCATCAGCGGCATATGCTACGGCAACGGAACGCTGTACTACCGCGACGGCTCGCGCGTGATGGGGCTGGACGCCACCGGTCAAAGCCGCATCAGCGCCTACACGGGCGAGGGCATGTATGGCGGCATGAACGATTACGCCAACCTGTACGTGAATGGCTATTACGTTAGCTGCTCCTACGACGGCCTAAGCGTGCTCAAGCTGGACAGCGAAAGCCTGAAAAACGGCGCTCTCACCATCTTTGGCGAGTTTGGCAGCGACGCGCATAAGACCTTTTTGAAAAACTACCCTGATATTTCCGTGGATGTGAGCGGCGAATACACCAATGATATCGAGCGCCTGACCCAGGGCATGATATCCGACAGCGAGGCCTTTGACGTGCTGCTTTTGAGCATGGGCAGCTTTCCCGTGGAGCGCCTGATGCAAAAGGGCTATTGCGCCGACCTGAGCGGCGACGCGGAGCTGATGGAGATTGCGAACCAGATGTATCCCGAGCTGCTCGAGCCCCTCACGCGGGATGGAAAGCTGTACGCCGTGCCGGTGAGCCTGGCCGGAAGCTGCTATGGCGTGAACATGGAAAAGTGGGAGGAGCTGGGCCTTACCGAGGACGATCTGCCCCAAAGCCTTGGCGAATTTTACGATTTTATTGCCAACTGGGTGTACGATTACGGCGAGGATCACCCGGATATCGCCCTGCTTGATTACGGACAGGCCAACATGATACTCTACTCCCTGCTGATTAACGATTATATTGCCTACATGCAGGCGCAGGGCGAGGGCCTGCGCTTTGACACCCCTTTGTTCCGCCACCTGCTGGAAAGCTTTCGCCAGATTGATTTTGACGAGATTGCCAGCACGCAGGATGATGACGATGAATACTGGCACATTGAGGCGTTGTTCTCTACCACGATGTCGGTAGGCTATTTTTACAGGATGGGCGGCGTCGAGTACAAGCCGCTGTACCTGGCCATGGAGGAGGGCGGCGAGCCGTTTGTGTCCATGACCATGCAGGTGCTTGTGGTGAACCCACGCACCAAGCGCATGAACGAGGCCATGCTGTATGTGAAGAACTACCTGAACAACTTAGACAAAGCCAACGCGAACATCACCCTGTTCCCCGGCCATAACGACCCTGTGGAGAACAGCTATTACGAAAAGAACAGGCAGGAAACGCAAAAATCCATCGAGGACGCGCAGAAGCGCCTGGAAACCGCCGGCGAGGAAAACAAGGCCGAAATTGAGGAAGAACTGAAATGGCTCAATGAAACCCTTGAAAGTTGGGAGGAATACCGCTATGATGTAACGGCGGAGCAGATCGCGCAGTTCCGCGAGGAGGTAGTGCCCTATATGCATGTTTTGGGGCAGAGCGTGTTTATTACCGCCGATACGTCGGCCACCACGGAGGTCAACAAGCTCCTGATGCAGTACATGGAGGGCGCTACCAGCTTGGATCAGCTTGTGAAGGAGCTGGATCAGCGCGTAAAGCTGATGGAGATGGAGGACATGTAAGGAGGGGATGGGGGCTATGCGCCCCCAGGCCCTGCGGTCTGCGCCTGCGCTTTCTTGCGGGGTGGCCCCCGCGCGGGGCTTAAATCTGCTTTCTTGCGGAAGCAGTTCCGCGGAACAGGGTGGGGGCTACGCGCCCCCACACCCTGCGCCTACTCTTTCTGGAAAGAGTAGGCAGAAAGCGGCGGCACGCAGACTCCGGCAAAAACCCCTGAATGCCGGTTTTGGGCGCGGGGACGCACAATCGGC
>JALEIQ010000104.1 GCA_022769795.1 Clostridiales bacterium | reverse complement strand
GAGCAACACTACATATTTTTGCTTCTGCCCCAAACGCATTTATGTTTTTCTTAGGACAAAATTCATTGGGATTTGGTAAATGTGTTTTGTATGAATATGATTTTGAGCAGCAAGATTCTTGCACATATTCACAATCAATAATTTTTAAAAATTAAAGGAGGATTATTTATGTCTACTGTACCGTCATATTTTAAAGATTTTCTATCTAACATTCGTTTGTCTGATAATCAAGTGAATGACTTGAAAACAGGGCATATATAATATTAATTTAAGCAGAGAAGCCTATGGACAGATGCTTCACTACTGCAACGAGTCTAATCCTTATGAAACTGGAGGGATATTAATAGGAAATTACTCTCTAAACCAAACAACGGCGAACATTTTGCAAATAACGCCGCCCCCCAAAAACTCAAAACATGCAAAATGCAAATTTTATAGAAGTTCAAGCGGCTTAAAGAAGATTTTAGATGCAGCATGGAATCAAGGTCAATACTACCTAGGTGAGTGGCATTATCATCCAAATACATTATCCTTTCCAAGTAGCACAGACAAAACCCAAATGATGAATTTATCGCAAAACAAACAATTAAATTGTCCAGAGCCTATTCTGATTATTATTGGAGGCTATAAAGATAATTGGAATATAAACGTTCGACTGTATGTAAATAATCAAGAAATTATCATGAACAAACAATGATGCTAATGTTTCTATAGTGAACTGCGCTATTTCCGTGACCTTAACCAATATCGGTCAGCAGCCCCTTTAGCTGCTTATAGGGCATGGAGAAGCGCTGGCTCAAATACCTCAGCGACGCGCCCAGCTCGCCGTCCGGGCCGCCAAACTGGCTGATGATGGCCGCCGCCATCCGGGGGTTGGGCGTTTGGATGCACACGGGGTATTGCAGCTTTTTCTCATACGCAAACATGGCAGCGTTCCTCCTCTCCGGCCTGGCCGCGTCCTTCGCGGCAGTCCTCATACTCCCAGGGCCAGGGATCGTCTACCCAGCGCCAGGTATCCGCGCGGCCCTCGGGCTGTGCCGCGAAGGTGCAGGCGTAGCCGGGGCCGGAAATCATCGCGCAATAGCTGCGGTAGGCCTCCAGCGCGCGCCGGTCGCCGGGATGCGTATTCAGGTACAATCGCAGCTCCCAGGCCGCAAATTCCTGCGCCTGCTTATCGGTGGCGCCGGCGCCTCCGGCGCGGGGACAGGCTTCGTTCATGGGCTTATACAAATCAGGATACAGGGTGCCGTTACGCAGTGCCCGGTGCGCGTCAAAAATGCGGCTGATATCCTGCTCCTGGCAATACACCATGGCAGGCGTGCGCTCGTCGCCCGCGCGATCGATGCGGTTTTCCATAGGCTTTCCTCTTTTCGGGGTCATATTGTGGGGAAAAGCGTCCCACAGGAAATAGCCTATGCGCGCGCGTGCCAATGCGTGAGCGGCGCGCGGGAACCTTCCCTGCCCAAGCCGCGTAAGCTGATTGTGCGGGCGTATTTTTTAACCCCATAAGGAGGCGTGTTTATGAAAGAACCCATAGAGATGAATCAAATTGGCGCTGTGCTGGGCGAGGGCGCGGCCGTGCGCCTCAGCGGCGCGACAACGCAGACCGCCGGAGGCGAAACCCACGTGTATTTTGAGTCCTGCGACGAAAACAAGGCCATCGCCATATCCGACGCATGCGACAACGAAACCGGCATGTGCCGCACCCTGGATGTGAATATGACGCTGCGCAACGTTTGCCCCGGCAAGCGCGTGGCCGTGGGCATGGCCCTTTACGAGGTGGACGCGGAAGGCAACGAGTATTCCCGCGGGTTTCGCGCCGTTACCGTGCCCGCCCACGACGGCTGTGGCTGCCGCGACGTGCCTGTTACCGGCGTGCGTTTTGTGCTGCCGGAGGATTTGCGCGTTGACCGCAACACCGGCTGCGGGTGCGGCTGCGGTCGCCGGGGCCGCCGCCACTTCATCCTTCGTACCAGCAACCACTATGTGGATGGCATCGCAACTTTTTAAGGAGGAAAGTAACTATGTTTTGGAACCGGTATCGTGAAGCGTTCATTGTGGGCCTGAGCCTGCTTGCGGGCATTGTGCTTACGGTGCTCGCGTTTTTGAACCTGCTGGTAACCGGCGCGCTTATTCCCGCGCTGGGCGCGGGCTTTGGCGCGCTGTGCCTGTGGATTGCGGCGTTTGTAAGCGCCAGCCTGCTGCGGCAAAGCCCCGAATACGAGCGCTGCGTTTGCGCCCGTGCCCTGCGCACGGTGATGAGCGCGCTTGCGCTGATGGGCGTGGCCGTGCTAACCCTGGTGCTGCTCCCGCCCGCCGCGTGGCTGTTGCTGATTTTGCAGTTTCTCATTTTCACGCTCAGCGCGTACGCCGCCCTCTCGTTGGGCAGCCTGCTTGGCTGCCTCGTCTGGGCCGGACGGGACGCGCGGGGATAACAAAAGCAGGGGAGCGCCCAAAACGGACGCTCCCCATAGGCCGTCGAAAAAGCTCGCTGCGCGATCTTTTCCGCCGAAACAGGGTTCACCTGCGCCTGCGACGCGGCCGGTGAACCCCGCAAGGAAACCTTGCTACGCAAGGCTTCCGAACCCACCGCACATGTCGCTGGGCTTGGATTACAGTCGGAGGGCTACGGCCCTCCGACACCTCCCAGGATTTTTCTACAGTCTGAAACCGCCCTATTCTTCTTTTGCACGAAAGGGAGGATACCATGATACCCGTTAACGCCTTAGTCGCGGTTTTCCGCTCCATGCTGGGATGGCCCTATGCCTCCCCCGGCTATAACGATTCCCGCGGCGTTGATTGCTCCGGCGCGTTTGTATATGCCTACCGCCAGTTTGGCGAATCCATCTATCACGGCTCCAACCGCATCATCCGCGTGTATTGCCGCGACGTGCGGCGCGTAACCAGCGTGGATGAGCTGAAGGTAGGCATGGTCATCTTCAAGGCGCGCGACGATCTCAGCCGCATGAAGGCCGAATATAAACCGGGCGGGCTCTATTACAACGCCGCCCTGCCCTGCGACTATTACCACATGGGCCTGGTAACCAGCGTGCGCCCGCTGGAAATTATCAACGCCACGCCGCCGCGCGTGCGCATTGATAGCGACCTGTCAAAATGGTGCTGCGCTGGATACCTTAACGCCGTGGATTACGCGGGCGGCGCGCCCGAGCCTGAGCCCGGCCCCGTCTATGCCAGGGTGGACGCGCCCAGCGGACGAACCGTAAACCTGCGGCGCGGCCCGTCCAAAACCACGGTGGTGCTTGTGCGCGTGCCTATCGGCGAAACCGTGGAGGTGCTCGCCCAAACCAGCGAGCTGTGGTGGAACGTGCGCTATGACCGCTACACCGGCTATATGATGCGCGAATTTCTGGTTATGCTTGACCCAGAAACGCCTCAAAATTCAAATGAAGAATGCGCTCCCGCTCCTCGTCCGTCAGAGGAAGCGCCATAAAGCGCGCGACCTCCTCCTCGGGCTTCCACATGGGATAGTCCGTACCAAAGAACACGCGATCCACGCCGTAATGGCGGATGATGCTCGCGGCCTCCTCTGGCTCAACCGCGTACAGGCTGGAGGAGGTATCTACCCATACGCCCGGCCTGCCCGCAAGCACCTTCCACGCCTCGCTCCATATGGACCAGCCGCCCAGGTGCGCGCAGATCACCCTGAGGTTTGGCACCTGATCCAGCACGCGGGCCATGCGCTCCGGCTGGCTGTAGGGATAGCGGTAATCGCCCGTGTGCACAAGCGCGGGCAGGCCGCGCTCCGCCATCTGCCGGAACATCGCCACGGCGCTTTCGCTATCCAGCAAAAATTGTTGAATATCCGGGTGCAGCTTTACGCCGTGAAGCCCGCCCGCGGCGATGCGGTCCAGCTCGCCGGGCACATCCTCATAATCCGGGTGCAGCGTGCCAAAGCCGATTAGCTCCCCGGGATGCGCGGCGGATACGCGCATCAGGTAATCGTTGATGGAATGCACGCGGCTGGGCGTGACGGCCACGCTATGCACCAGGAAGCGCGAAATGCCGGCTTTCGCGCCATGCGCCATGAGCTGGCCCAGCGTGCCGTCCATGCACATGGGAATGCTGTAGAAATCCCCGGTGGATTTGGCCGCCTTGAGGGCGATTGCGTCGGGGTAGATGTGGGCGTGGGTATCGATGATGGTCATGGGGATGCTCCTTCGGATTGGTTTTTCTTTTGCGGGCTGGCCGCCCGCGGGGCTTTGGGCGTTGCCTTTTTATGGGCTGGCCGCCCGGCGGGGGTGGGGCTTTGCCTTTTATGCGGGGTGGCCCCTGCGGGGCTTTGGTCTGCATTCTTGCGGAAGCATTTCCGCGAAACAGGGTGGGGGCTACGCGCCCCCACACCCTGCGCCTACTCTTTCTGGAAAGAGTAGGCAGAAAGCGGCGGCACGCAGACTCCGGCAAAAACCCCTGAATGCCGGTTTAGGGCGCGGGGACGCACAATCGGC
>JALEIQ010000102.1 GCA_022769795.1 Clostridiales bacterium | reverse complement strand
CCGCGCCGCAGCGCCACTCAAGCGAGTAACGCGCCAGCCCGAAAGGGATAGCCCCAGACTGTCGATAACCCTCATAGATACGCAAAAAGCCGCAGCACCAGCCCTTTCGGGCTGGCGCATCTCTTGATTGAAAACGCTGCGGCGTAAGGTTTTTGGGGCTCCGCCCCAAACCCCGGCAGGGGTTGACGGAGGGAAGCGGTGGCCCTGTGGGCCATTCGCCGCAGGCGAAAGCGACCCGAAGGATATCAACCGAAACGAGCAGAGGGCACGGCCAGTGTCCTCTGCGACGATTGAGGTTGCGGACTAATGCCCCTGCACCCCATTCCTTTAACAGCCTCCCCTTACTCCGCCTGGAAAACCACGTTTCCGTCGATAAACACGGTCTTTACGCAGGTTTCCACCTCGAAGGGGTTTCCGTCGGTGATGACGATATCCGCGTCCTTGCCCACCTCCAGCGAGCCTACGCGATCCGCCACGCCGATATGCTCGGCGGGGTTAATGGTGATGGCCTTGAGCGCCTCGAAGGGATCCATGCCCGCCTTCACGGCCAGGCCCGCGCACAGCGGCAGGTACTTTTGCGGAATCACAGGCGAATCCGTGATGATGGACACATGGCAGCCGGCTTTGCTGAGCACGCCGGGCGTGGCCCAGGTTTTATTGCGCAGCTCAAACTTGGTGGCGTGGCCCAGGGACGGGCCCACGGCGAGCATCACGTTTTCGCGGGCGAGCTCATCCGCCACCAGATGGCCCTCGGTAACGTGCTCCAGGGTGATATCCACATTGAACTCATGCGCGATGCGCAGCGCGGTAAAGAAATCGTCCGCCTGATGGGCGTGGGCCTTGAGCGGCATTTCGCGGCGCAGAACGGGCAAAAGCGCGTTCAGCTTGATATCAAAGGCGGGGCGCTTGTCCGGGTCGTCCCCGGCGCGCTCCAGCTTCTGCTGGTATTCGCGGGCCTTAAAGAGCATTTCGCGCAGGCGGGCGGCGGTGGTCATGCGGCTGGAATTGCCCTTTTCGCGGTAGCAGCGCTTGGGGTTCTCGCCAAAGGCGCACTTCATGGCCACCTCGGGGCGGATGCACATGTTATCCACCCGGCAGCCCACGGGCTTGATGGCGGCGAAGGTACCGCCCAGCACGTTGGCGCTGCCCGGGCCCACGCACAGCGTGGTTACGCCCGCCTCGCGCGCCTCCCGCAGGGCGGGGTCGCGCGGTTCGATGGCGTCGATGGCGCGAAGCTGGCAGGCCACGATATCGCCCATTTCGTTGTAATCCTGGCCCTCGTAGCCGATGCCGTAGCCGTCCAGCCCGGTATGGCCGTGGGCCTCCACAAAGCCCGGATACACCTCAAGGCCCGATGCGTCGTACTCCTGCGCGCCGGGGCAGGAAAGGCCGGGCTCGATGCGGGCCAGCTTGCCGTTTTCAATCAGAATATCGGCGGTGAAGGGCTCGCGGTCGATGGCGTTGTGGATGTGCGCGTTGCGAATCAGGGTTTGCATTTCAATCAGGTTCCTTTCTGAAAATCATTTAGCGGCAGGCAAAACCGGAACGCGGGCGCTCCGGCGCGGGCCGTTTCATCCAATGTAGCCGCCCTCCTCGGCGTTTTCATCGGAGGGCTCGCCGGTTTCGGGCGCGTCCTCGGGCGAAAGCGTAAGCGTGTTTTCAAACAGCAGCGTGGCGGCGGTATCCACGCGCGTGCAGGTAAGGCGGTACAGGCCCACCTGCGTTTGAAACATGGTTTCCTCGCCGCCAAGCCCGGCGTTTACCGCCTCTACCAGCTCATAGCGCTTCAAGGGGTCGCTGTCGGGATGCATGGCCATCAGCAGCGCGTAGCTGTGATAGCCGGAGATCACAAAATCGTTATACAGCGAGCCGCCGTAGGTCATGCCCTGGGGAGAGGTAAGCACAATCATGCAGGATTCAATTTCGTCGTTGGTGGCGTCCAGGCGGATGGAGGCGGTGAGCACATCGCCCGGAATTTGGTAGATGCGATGCCCGCCATCCGCGTCCGAGCTGCCCCTGGCCAAGACCAGCGGCAGGAGGTGGCGGCCCGTGTTTTGGTTGATAAAGGACAGGTTCTCGGCATAGCTGTTTACAAAATCATCGTAGCTGCGGCCGTTTGCGGCAGCGCGCGCCCCCGGCGCGGCCAGCATAAGCAACGCAGCCAGAACGCACAACGCATACAGTCTTTTCATAGGTATCCTCCCGTTACAGCGTGCCAAACGAGCATAGCACAATAAGGCGCGTTTTTCAAGAGAAGCGCGCCCTGGAAGAAAGCGGGCCTTTGCGCCCGCCTTGCCAACTCAGGCAAAACCATGTATAATACAAACTGGTTTCTTGTGGAATGCCGCATTCAGCGCGAAGCGAGGTGATAGGCGGCCATTGGCCGTACCTATGAGCAGCAAGGACAAAATGCTTATCACAGGCGGGCATCCCCTGATGGGGGAAATCACGGTAAGCGGCGGCAAAAATACCGCCGTGGCCGTGATTCCGGCCACACTTTTGTGCGACGAGCCCTGTACCGTGGAAAACCTGCCTGATATTGACGACGTGCACGCCCTGATCGAGATTTTGGAAATGCTGGGCGCGAAAACCGAATATGCGCCCGGCAAATACCTTACGGTGGACCCGCGCGGAGCGGCGGGATTCCATGTGCCCTACAAGCTCACCAAGCGCCTGCGCGCCAGCTACTACCTGCTGGGGGCGCTGCTGGGGCGCTGCGGCAGAGCGGAAGTCGCCTATCCGGGCGGATGCGATATCGGCAGCCGACCGATTGACCAGCACCTGAAGGGCTTTGCCGCGCTGGGAGCCAAAATTGAGGAGCGCGGCGGCATGGTATACGCCAACGCGGAAAGCCTTACGGGCGGAGATATCTTCTTTGACATGGTTACGGTAGGCGGTACCATCAACGTAATGCTGGCCTCCGTCAAGGCTCAGGGAAACACCGTGATTTATAACGCGGCCAAGGAGCCCCACATCGTTGACCTGGCAAACTTCCTAAACAGCATGGGCGCGCGCGTGAAGGGTGCGGGTACCGACGTTATCCGCATTCGCGGCGTGGAGCACCTGCATAAGAGCACCTATACCGTGATTCCCGACCAGATTGAAACCGGCACGCTGATGATTGCCGCCGCCGCCACGCGCGGCGATGTAACCATCCACGGCTGCATTCCAACGCATATGGAGGCGCTCACCGCCAAGCTGCTGGAGATGGGCGTGCGCGTAACCGAGAACGATGATTCCATCCGCGTAAGGCCCCAGGGCGAGCAGCGCGCCGTAAACGTGAAAACGCAGGTGTACCCGGGCTTTCCCACGGATTTGCAGCAGCCTATGACCGCGCTGTTGTGCATGGCCAACGGCACCTCCACCGTATGCGAAACCATTTTTGAGCAGCGCTTTAAGCACCTGGACGAGCTAAGGCGCATGGGCGCGAGGATTAAGCTGGTGGACCGCACCGTGCTGATTGAAGGGGTGCGCGAGCTGTACGGCGCGCCCGTAACCGTAACCGACCTGCGCGCGGGCGCGGCGTTGGTGGTGGCTGGCCTGATGGCCAAGGGCGTAACCGAGATTTACGAAACATCCTACATCGACCGTGGCTATGAGCGCATTGAGGAAAAGCTGCGCCAGCTTGGCGCGGAAATCCGCCGGGAGAAGATTTAACCCATTTCCACGGGCCGCGATGAGGGGAGGTGGCCGGTCTGTACGATCCCAAACCGTTCCAGGTATTGGGCTTGAAGCCTGACGCAAACGCGCAGGAGGTGCGCGCCGCCTACCGCCATATGGTGAAAAGCTGCCATCCCGACCAATTTCAGGACAGCGAGCGCCAAAAGGCCGCCCAGGAGCAGCTTATCGAGCTGAACCTGGCCTATGAAGCCGCCCTGAAGCAGGCCTCCCAACAGACGGTGGGCTTCAACCTGATTTCCCAGGAGGAGGCCAAGCACTTTGCCCAGCGCCTGATTGACCAGGGCAATCTGGAGAGCGCGCTGCGCCAGCTCTGCCGTGCCGACGCGCGCGACGCGGACTGGTACTTCATGCAGGGCAATATTCTGATGGGATTGAAGCAATATGAAACCGCGCACCAAAGCTACCGCGAGGCGGTGCGCCGCGACCCCGGAAACCGGGCCTATCACGCGGGCGCGCTGGACGCGGCCCTTGCCATGAAAAAGAGAACGCCGCTGGAAAAGCTGAAGGAAAAGTTAAAGCATCGTTAAGGGATTGGATGGTAGCCCCTGCCTCCGTTGGGAGGGAGGGGCTTTTTCTTGGAGGGAGGATAAAGGGCGGGGCGCAGAGGGTTCAGTGCCGCAACCTCAATCGTCGGGCCTGTCGCGGAAAAAAAACCTGCGACAGGCCCATAAAATTTCAAAAACACAAACCGTTTTTGATCCTTGAACGTCTAATAGGCAAAAGCGAAAAGGCTTTGATACCAGAAAGGAGCGAAAAAGGATGAAGATCGCAAAAAGGTTGTTCGTGTTGCTTATGACTCTGCTGCTTTGCGCCGGATATGCAAGCGCCGAGGCGTATGTGACTGTTTCTGAATTGCGGCGGCAAGCCGCAAATGGTTGGGACAAGGGCGAAGTCATCATTCCAACTGCGGACAAGGTTCCTGTTCTTACATTGCAAGCCGGTTCCCAATCGCAGGACAATCCGCTTATGCTCACTGTGGGTACCTTTGATGAATCCCAAAGCGGAAAATTCGTCAAATCCGTGCGCTATGGAAAAACGCCTTCCCATATTGCTTTGACGAACGGTCTTACCCTGGAAAAAGCGAAAACCATCCTGAATGATGAGCTGAACAGGCTTGTCGGCAAAGGGATTGATGACTATGGCTTGATCTGGACGGAAATCGCGGAGTGGAAAAATATGGAAACATGGCTGCTGTATTACGGTCAGAAGTTCTTCGGACTGACCTCTTTCGGTCACAACACCTCACTGACGATAGACATTCGTACTCAGGATTATCATCACCTGATTATTCCTCATTATGAGGCAAAGGAAATCATCTACGAGGATGTTCCGCTGGCAGCTTGGCCGGTAATCAAAGAAGCGGTTGAAAAGTATCTCAGCTCACACAAAAGCGGAACCCCTGAATCTTTGGAATTGGGATATCTGGTACAGGAAAATGGTTCGGAAGAATTGCTTGTTCCGGTGTGGCACTTGGGACTAACCGGGCCCGATGGCTTTAAAGAGGTGAATTTCAGCGCACAGACTGGCGCAGAGATTGAGTGGATAGGGGACAAATATCTCTTTCCTGAGCTGTTTGGTTGGGAAACAGCACAAAAGTAAACGAACTCGAGAGGTCGTTTTTCATATAACACATCCGGCCCGAAAGCGCGTTTCCGCGCCTTCGGGCCGGGTTTTTTAGGGAATAGGGCAGAAGTGCGTTCGCTTACTTCTTCTCCGCCACGGACACGCCAGCCAGACGGCCGGAGGTGAGCGCCCAACCGGCGGCCGCGCCGCCGTAGGTCACATACGCCTTGCCGGACTCCAGCAGCACGCCGATGCTGTCGTTGCCGATGGCATAGAGGTTTTCAACGGGGGTGCCGTCCTTGCGCAGCACGTTCAGGTTCGCGTCGATATCCAGGCCGCCGCAGGTGGAGTATACGTAGGACGCGCCCTTGATGGCGTAATACGCGCCCTCCTTGGCCTCCACGGAGGCGGTCAGGTTGGGCATGTTCAGCTGCGCGGCAAGCTCCTCAAGGGAAGCGGCCTTGAACACATTGCCGTAGCTTTCGCCCACGGAGAGAATCTCGTCCAGGTCGCTCACGGGCACATTGGCCTCCACCGTGCCGCCCTGGGCCAGGAACATGGGCGTGTTGGCCGCCGCAAGGCCCTTTTCGCGGATCTGATCCATGTCCTCCTGGGAGTAGATCACATAATAGGTGGGGCCGGCCTGCCATACGTCGAAGGCCAGGAACATGCCGATTTTCTCGTTCACAGCGGTGCCGTCGGCGCTCACGATGGGATGGGTGCTGTCCAGCACGATGGAGGTGAGCACGGCCTTCTGATCCTTGGTGAGGTCGTCGTTTTTGATGATGTTGTACACCTGCGCGATGTGGCTTACGGGAGCCACGTCGGGGTTGTAGAGGGCCGCGTCCACGGCCTCCTGCGCCATGCGGATGCCCGCGCCGTCGCACTGGGTCATGGCCTCGGTGCGCCATACGCCGTTTACGTACTCGTTGCACATATCCTCGTCGCCGATGAAGCCGCCGGTGGCCAGGATGACGTTGGAGCCGTAGATTTCGTAGGACGCGCCGTCGTAACGGGTGGCCTTCACGCCCTTGACCGCGCCGGTTTCATCGGTGATGAGGCCAGTGGCGGTAAGCTCAAGCATGTAATCGTTCTTCTCGTTCATGGCCTTGGCGGCGTCCAGCGCTTCCACATAGGCCTCGTCCTTGGTTTTGCCGTCTTTACCGGCGTAGCTGGTCCATACCTGCCAGCCAGCGGGATGGAAGAACGCCTGCATTTCATCGCCAAACTGGAAGGAATACTGCTCCATCCAGTCCAGCGTTTCGCCGGATTCGCCCACAAACAGGCGGATCATATCCTCCTTGGCGTCGCCCTCGGTATAGGCAATCCAATCCTGAATGAGCTCCTCCTCGGGCACAAGCTCCTTGCCGTCCTTCAGGCGGGAGGCGGGGTTGATGGCCATGGGGCCGGAGGTATTGGTGCTGTTGCCGCCCACCTTGGCGGCGGAGTCAAAGCCAAACACGGTCGCGCCATTCTCCGCGGCGCTCAGGTAGGCGGTCATGCCCGCGCCGCCCAGACCGACCACGATTGCGTCGTAGCCCTCCAGGGTGACGGTTTCGGAGGACTTGGCAACGGGGCTGTGCCAGGCGGATTCATCGCCGCCAGCCTGCTCGATGGCCATGGCAACGGCGGTCTTGACCGCGTTGGAGGATACCGTCGCGCCGGTGATGGCGTCCACCTCCAGGCTCTGGCTCTCAATCAGGCGGGGATAGAGGTTCTTTTCCACCGTGGCAAAGATGGGCGCGGTGCTGCCCGCGTTTACCGTGGCGATGGAGGCAAGCTTTCCGTCCGCAAAGGTCACATCCAGGGTGAGCTGGTCGGTTATGGAATAGGAGGGGGTTGTTACGGTGTAGGTGCCGTCGGTCACGGCAGCGGCGGCCTCGCCGGTTACGGCGCTCTTGGCGGCCTTGGCGGCGTTCTTGACCGCGTTGCTGGTCACGGTCGCGCCCGTCACAGCGTCAAGCGCGTCAAAATCCGCGTCGGCCAGCTTGGCGCCCACATAGGCGGCCAGCGCGCCCTCGTTCAGGGCTTTGATGGCCTCGCCGCCAATGTTGGCGGTTTCGCCGGGGCCCTCGGCCTGAATGGCGGTAATCACGCCCTCGGCGTCGGTTTCGATGGTCACGGTTACGTCGCCGCCAAAGCCCGCGACGCTGCCGGTGGCCGCAAACGCGCCGGTGGTCAGGCTTAGAACCATCACAAGGCTCAAAAACCAGGCAATCGTCTTTTTCATGAGAAGATACCTTCCTTTCGTAGTATACGCCCCATCGGGTGGAATCGTTATAATTTTAACGAGTTCAGTCCCTATCGTCAAGGAACGCTTTCTTGCACTATTGAAACTTTTGGTTTCTTTGTGTAGAATGGGAGAAAAGGAAGGTGAACGTTGAAATGGATATACGTTCGATGCGATATTTTCTTGAGGTGGCAAAAACAAAAAGTTTCACAAATGCCGCGCGCAGGCTGTACCTTTCGCCGCAGGCGCTGGGCAAGGCCATTCGGGAGATGGAGGCGGAAATGGGGCAGCCGCTCTTTGTGCGCGACCGGCGCGCCTTGCAGCTTACCGCCTTTGGCCGTTCCGCCCTGCGTGAGGCCGAGCAATGCGTGAGCCAGTTTGACCGGTCGCTGGCGCGCATCAGCAGCCTGGCGCGCGAGGCGGCGGGTTGCGTGAACATTGTGTGCGCGTATGGCATTCCAAACGCGCTAGGGTATGAAAGCCCCGCGGTCCTGCGCAGGCGGCTCAGGGAGCGCACGGGCCTGGAGGTGGATATCGCCTTTGACGAGCTGCCCGACCTGCTGGCCGAACGCGAGCTTTACGAGGAAAGCTGCGATTTGGGGCTGCTCATGGGTGCGCCGGAGCCATCCGCGCTTTATGAAACGGCGCTTTTGCGCGTGCACCGGCTGGTGGCGGTGATCGCTCCGGGGCATCCTCTGGCGGGGAGGGCGAGCCTGACGGTGCGGGAACTGGCTGGGTATGCCGTGGCCAGCAAAAATCGGTATTATCGCACATATCACGTGCTGGAGAGCTGCGCTCGGCGGCAGCAGGTAACGCTTACCTATGCGCTGTGCTCCCCGGATGACACGCTGTGGCGGCAGAAGGTGCGGGCAGGGGCCGTGGGGATTGGCGTATCCTTTTTGAGTGAAAGCGCGTTGCAGGGGGGATTTGTAGTAACGCCCTTTGAGGAGGAGGATATGGTGTATCCGATTTATCTGGCTAGAAGGAAGGATCATGATATGAGCGACGCGCTTAGGGCGGTGTGGAGGACGATTGCGGAGGATGGGGGAGATAATAGGGGATGAGGATAAAAGAAGGGGTGCAGGGGCAATAGCCCCTGCCGGGGTTTGGGGCAGAGCCCCAAGCCTTGCGCCGCAGCGCCTTTAAGCGAGAGATGCGCCAGCCCGAACGGGCTGGCGCTGCGGCTTGCCGCACCCGTAGCTGAAGTGGGGACAAAAGAGCGGGGTGCAGGGGCAATA
>JALEIQ010000089.1 GCA_022769795.1 Clostridiales bacterium | reverse complement strand
CGGAGCGCATGAGCACCTTTAAGGGCTATATCGAGGTGGGACGCGAGCTGCTTGAAAAGAGCGAGGGCAAGGTGAAGCTGTCCTACGTTGATCCCAGCAGCTACACCTGGCGCTACTGGTTCCGCCGCGGAACTGCTTCCGCAAGAATGCAGATTTAACCCCCGGCGGGGGCCACCCCGCAAAAAGGGCGAAGCCCCCAAGCCCTGCGGGGTGCCACCCCGCAAGAAAGGCGAAGCCTCTACCCAATCCGTTTCAGCTCCGTATGCAGCCGCGATAGAATCCGCTTTTCCAGCCGGGAAATATAGCTCTGCGAAATGCCCAGCATGTCGGCAACCTCCTTCTGGGTGCGCTCGCGCTGGCCGCCAAGGCCAAAGCGCAGCATGATAATGCGCTTCTCCCGCGCGTTCAAATGCTCCAGGGCGTCGCGCAATATCTCCCGCTCGATTTCCTGATCCAGGTTGCACGAAACGGTGTCCGGCCGGGTGCCAAGCACGTCGCTGAGCAGCAGCTCGTTGCCGTCCCAATCGGTTTTTAGAGGCTCGTCCAGGCTTACCTCCAGGCGCAGCTTGTTGGTTTTGCGCAAAAACATCAGGATTTCGTTTTCAATGCAGCGGCTGGCATAGGTGGCCATCTTGATTTTCTTTTCCGCGTCAAAGGTGCCCACGGCCTTAATCAGCCCGATGGTGCCGATGGAGATCAAATCCTCCAAAGGGATGCCGGTGTTTTCGAACCGGCGGGCGATGAACACCACCAGCCGCAGGTTGTGCTCAATCAGGGTGCGGCGCGCGGCCTCGTCCTTTTCGCGCAGGCGCAGGGCCAGGGCGCGTTCCTCCTCGGGCGTAAGAGGCGGCGGCAGGGGATCGGGGCCGCCGATGTAGAAAAGCTCCTGCGGGAAAAGCCGCGCCAACAGCCGTTGAAACGCCAGATGAATGCGCTCGGGTGACTGGTTCATACCGTTTCCTCCTGACCTCCGCAAACGCGGGAAAAAATAAAAATCACAGGGAAAGCTCGCCGTGCGGCAGGGCGGCCATGGGCACCAGCGCCTGTACGCCGCCGTATTCCCGGCCTGCCACGGCTACCAGAAGCTGCGCCGGGCAGGCGCGTCCGTTCAGGTACAGGCGGCATTCGTCCGGGCGGAACAGGGGCAGCAGGGACGAGCCCGCCGCCGTGCGCACGTTCAGCAGGCGAAAGCCCAGCGGCAGGCTGTATAGGTCGCACGGGTCGGCGATATCGGGAAAGAGCAGCCGCGCCGCCTTGCAGGGCACCACTAGCACCGGCAGTCCCGTAACGGGATCGCGCAGCAGATTGCCGCTGTCCAGCATGGCGGGCAGAAGCACGGCGTGGCCGTCCACCTTCAGCTCCACCTGGCGCACCTCGCACACGGCGTTGGGCAGGAGCGTTACAAGCAGGTAACACAGCGCGCCCAGCATCAGGCTGACCAGCGCGGCGGGCTGGGCGGGCATGCCGTGAACGGTCAGCGCCGAGGCCGCGCCTCCCAGCAGCAGCGTTGCGGCAAGCGTGGTGACTGCGCAGCGCATGCACGCCTGCGCGCCGTGCGCATGGAAGCATGCCGCCACCGATAGCGGCAGCCCCAAAAGCGCCGCGACGGAAAAGACGGGCTGGTACGCAGCCGTCAGCGCGAGCACGGCGCCCGCGCCTGCCGAGCAAAACAGCGGTTCCTTGCGCGGCAGCGGCAAGCCCGCCAGCTTTCCACCCAAGGGCAGCGCACAAAGGCACATGGCCGCATTCCAAACAAGGTACGCTTCCGCCCGAATCACCCCACAACCGCCTCCCCAAAAGCCGTGGCTTCAGTATAGGCCGCCGGGCATGCGCCGCGCGTCGAACGGGGATGCGAAGTTTGTCGGGGAAGCGCGCATGCATGGGCGGGGTCAAAATGCGGGGCGCAAAAAAACCGCTCTCAGGCGCTGCCTGAAAGCGGTTTGTGGGGAAACGATAAGCTGAAACGACGCGATATTGCGGCGGGCTTTTGCGAAAGCCGTTAATGCTGCCGCCGCCTGCGGGGCAGCGTCAGGCCAAGAAGCGCAAGGCCGGAGAGCGTTGCAAGCACGAACAAAAGCAGGGGCTGGCTTGAATCGCCCGTTTTAGGCGGTTGCGCGCTGGCGGGGGTGGGGGCTGTCGCGGGCTGAGAGCCCTCGCGCGGGTTGAGAATGACGTTCACATAGGCCTCGTTGGGATAGCTTGTGTTGGTCATGGCCCGAAAACCGCCGCTTGTGGCAAACTGCACATCCATCATTTCCGGGGTCATGGGCTTGTAACCGGCGGGCGCGGAGCTTTGGGTAAACCAATAGACACGGTCGGCGCTCAGCGGGCGCGGGAAACGAAGCAGGCCGTCCGCGCCGGTGGTCACAACGCCAAGGGACTCCGAATCATTTCCGCCCCAGGTGATGCTTTCAAGCTCAAATACCGCGCCTGCAACGGGGGTGCCGTACTGATCCTGCACCGGAATGGAGAAGGCGGCTTCCGTGATGGTCACGCCGGTCATCTGCGGCTGATAAGCGCCGTCGCGGTACAGGAAAGGCACGCCGCCAGCAAACCGTACCGTCCACTGCCCCTGCGGAAGCGTGCAGGCGGGGGAAGGCTGGATGGGCAAATCGCCGGTATAGGAACGGTAGCCCGCATCGCCATACAGCGTCAGGCCGCCGTTAACAGGGGTTTCGGAAACAAGGTAGGCTTTGCCCAGGACGGGCGCTTCCACAGTGCCCAGCCAAAGGTTGGAACAGATTACGCCGTTTCCATCCGCCGCGGAGCCGGTGAAACCATGCGCGTCTGTAAAGGGGATGGCGTCGCCGTATTGTGAAAAGCTAACGGCGAATGCGGTCTGGCAAAGCAGGGCAAGACAGAGTGTAAATAGCATACAGGCTCCAAGCTTTTTCATACGGCTTCCTCCTATGGAAATCCACAGCAGCCCGAAAGGCCATATATTCTTTGTCATTTTAGCACAGTAAAATTGATTGTGTCAATTTTTTTCCTCAAAAATGATTTTTCTGTTTCGACGCCCTATGCGGCCATCCGCCGCTATACCGAATCGAAAGGTGGATTTCCCCGCGGCGCTATGCTATACTCTATGCGGTTGCCAATACGATCACGCTTTAAGCCGGGTGATAAGATGAAGAACCAGAAGCTTGCCGCGATTGCCTATGCGCTGGCCGCGGCGTTCTTCTATGCGCTCAATGTTCCCTGCTCAAAAATATTGCTGAACGATGTGGCGCCTACGATGATGGCGGCTTTTCTTTATCTTGGCGCTGGGCTGGGCGTTGGGCTGATGTATTTGCCCCGCCTGAAAAAAGAGAAACGCGAGGAACGCCTAAGCAGGAAGGACCTGCCGTATACCATTGGGATGGTCGTGCTGGACATCTTCGCCCCGATTCTTTTGATGCTTGGCGTGAGCCTCAGCACGTCGGCAAACGCCGCTTTGCTTGGCAATTTTGAAATTGTGGCCACAACCCTTATCGCCTTGTTTGTATTCAAGGAAAGGGTTTCAAAATGGCTATGGACGGCAATCGGTTTCATTACGGCCGCCATCATGGTTTTGTCCTTTGAAGGAACGGGTGCGTTGAGCTTTTCCGTTGGATCGCTGTTTGTGCTAGGCGCGTCCGCCTGCTGGGGCCTGGAGAACAACTGCACAAGAAGCATTTCCGAAAAGAGCACGTATCAGATTGTCACCATCAAAGGGTTCTTTTCCAGTATAGGCTCATTGGTTATCGCGCTTGCTTTGGGAGAGAAGCTCCCGAAGATTCGATACATTTTCCCGGCGCTGCTGTTGGGCTTTGTCGCCTATGGCCTAAGCATTTTTACCTATATTCGAGCGCAAAAAACACTGGGGGCCGCCAAAACAAGCGCCTACTATGCCTTCGCTCCCTTTATAGGCGCGTTCCTGTCGCTAACACTGCTTCGGGAGGCGCTGTCCGCAAGCTATTTTACAGCGTTGCTGATGATGATCGTTGGAACAGGGTTCGTGATTTATGATACGCTGCGGCATAGCAGATAGCGATAAATGAATAGAGTTAAAGATTGAAAATCACGGCGCCTTCGTGTATGATAATGGAAAAAGGAGTGGGATTAATGAAGAAACTATTATGCTTTATTATGTGCCTGACCATTAGCGTAACATTTGGCGTGTGCGGGATTGCCGAAGAGGAGGAAGGCGCTTTCGGACTGAAGATGGTAAAAGCGGTAAACCCGAATATGCTATGGAACATACCCTATGGAATTTCTATGCAGGAAGCATACGAAATGATTAGAAGGATAGATGGTATTACAGAGGATACAGAGGAAGAAAGGATAAACGCGCGAATTCAAGGAATGGATTTTCTAGTGAGGTTAAAATCAAAAGAAATAGTAAACGAGTTTGGAACAGAAGATACATTTGTGGGAATTACGCTGATCTACTCTGGGGATGCCACACAGGAAAAAGGGATAATCGATGATGGAATATTGACAGAATTCGCACAAAATGTATCAATGATTTATAATATGCTGGTTGAGGCCTTTGGAGAAGAAGATGAAGCAGGGTTTAGCGATTGGAAGTATTTTGAAAGATTTGACATACCCTATACAGATGGAATAATAGATATCAAACGGATTCACGATGCGGGATGTGATAAGTTTTATGTAAGTTATTATTGGAACAATATACATATGTTTGTGGATTTTGAATTTAAGGAAGAAAACAGTGTTCAATACGGAATACTGGTAGATGCTCAGGACATGATATATGAGGGATTACATGAGAATACCGAGAAAAGCGCAAAAAGAGATTATTTTGAATATGTAAAGCAACAGGAAATAGGAATCACTTCATTTAAATAAAAAGCGATAAGATAATACAAGAATTTCTCCGGAGAAATCAATCCTTCGGGGGATTCTTTTTGAATGGCGGCTAAAAACTCGCGCGTTTTATCCCAACCGCCAGGCGTTTTGGCAATGCCGCGAATAATAACCTTGATGTCGGCCAAAGCTTCACCCACAATTTCATCATTGCTATCAGGAACGATGCGCATTTCACCTTCGCCGGTTTCGAGCCAGGTGCGGGAAATGCCGAAAATTTGACAAATAGCGCGAATTACCATTTCGGATGGTTCACGTTTTCCTCCTTCAATCAATGAAACTGCGCTACCAGTAATACCAATTTTAGCATAAAATTAAATTGATTTAATCCAAGTGATTTTCTAACATCTTTAATGCGATCTTTCAATTTCATATCCCCATCGCTGGCGGGAGTGATGCGCATTTCACCTTCGCCGGTTTCGAGCCATGCACGACGAACATTGAATTCTGAACAAATGGCACGGATAGTCTGTTCTCGCGGATTGTTTTCGCCGCTTATAAGTTTTTGAACCCCTGTTCGTGAAATGCCAATTCTTTTGGCAAATTCAACTTGTGTTAGTTTAGAATCGAGGAGCACTAGCTTTATGCGTCGATTCAAATTTACCACATCCGCTTCATTATAAATAAAGAGCGATATAAGGAACCCCAGAAGGAATCAATCCTTCGGGGGAAGTTTCTGCAATTCTTCTTGGATGGCGGCAAAAACCTCACGCATTTTATCCCAACTGTCAGGCGTTTTGGCAATGCCGCGAATGACGGCTTTGATATACGCATCATTTCCGGCCAAAACGTTACGCACAATTTCATCATCGCTGACGGGAACGATGCGCATTTCACCTTCTCCGGTTTCGAGCCAGTCGCGGGAAATGTGAAACCGATCACATATGGCGCGTATAAACAGTTCACTTGGATTTCGGTTTCCACTTTCTATACGTGAAATTGCCGCACCAGTCAAACCGAGTGCTTTGCCAAAGTCAACTTGATTGAATCCAAGAGATTTTCTAACGAATTTGATACGGTCTTTCATTACAACTCCCCTTTTTGGTAACATTATATCATCACTTTTACCAAAGTCAATGAAAACAGCTAACAAAGTCATCGAAATTATTTATACTATTGTCATTGCAAAAAGGAGGGAGTTTATGGAGTGCAATGCAAAAATCACGATCCTAAAAATTCTTGAAAGCTTTCCGCAGGAAGTGAAAGAGGTCTTCGTCGCATGCGTAGCTTTTGGAGAGCTGAAAAAGCAGGTAGAGCAGCAGTAGAAAAAGTTCACATTGTAATCGCCTCCACCCTCCGCGCCAAGACACGGGAGCATGACAAAACCCCGCTTCTGTGCTATGATAGAAAACGGATTTTTGATACTGGCATAATGAAAGGAGTCCTCCGCATGGCTCAAGAGGCTCAGCAAAAAACCAGCCTGTGGCAGGTTGTCAAGTTCACGCTGTTTTCGGCCAGCGCGGGCATTCTTCAGGTGGCCGTGTTTACCCTGCTGGAAACGGCCCTGGGACTGCCCTACTGGCCCAGCTACCTTATCGCGCTGGTTGCCAGCGTGCTGTGGAACTTCACCTTTAACCGCCGCTATACCTTCCGCAGCGACGCGAACCTGGCGCGCAGCATGCTGCTGGTGGCGCTGTTTTACGTGGTGTTCACGCCGCTATCCACCCTGTGGGGCGACGCGCTTACCCGGGCCGGATGGAATGATTTTGTGGTGCTGGCGGGCACCATGGCGGTCAATTTTGTAACGGAGTTCCTTTATCAGCGCTTTGTGGTATACCGCAACCTGATCGATACGAACGACGTGGCGCGCCGTGCCAACGAGCGCGGCGGGCACGCGGAGGTCTGATGAAAAAGCCGGATTGGAAAAAGCTGCTGTCCACGGCGCTGTTTGTGGCGCTGATTGCGCTGCTGGCCGCGTATGTATATCAAAACCGCGCCGATATGGCAAAGCTTTTGACGCTGGACGGGCAAAGCGTTGCGATGCTGCTGCTTTTGGCGCTGGGCGGCTGTGTGATGAACTGCGTGTATCACCGCATCCTGCTAAGCACCTATCACATTCCCCTGGGCCTGGTGGACTGGATGGGCGTGGTGTTTGTGAGCAACGCCATGGCCTATGTGCTGCCCATGCGGGCGGATTTGGTGTTCACGGCGGCGTATTACAAGCGGGCCAAGGGCCTGGCCTATGTGAAAAGCGTGAGCATGGCGGCGGGCAACATCGTGTTTGGCGTGGTGTTCGCGCTGCTGGAAATGCTGGCGGCGCTTCTATGCACCGGGCTGATCGATCAATCCTGGCCCGCCGCGCTGTGGCTGGTATGGGGCGCGGCGGCGGTGCTGGTGGCGGCGTTCATCGCGTTTTCGCTGCTGGTGCAAAGCCGGGGGGCGCGCATTCTTGAGCGCGTCCGCCTGCTCAGGGACGTGGTGGACGGCTTTAACGCGCTGCTGCGCAACCGCGCGCTGCTGTGGCGGCTGCTTGCGTGCCTTACGGCAAACAACGCGATTCAGCTTTTGCTGTACATGGCGTGCTTCCACGCCATAGGGCTGGAGGTAACGGTATACGAGGCGCTGTTTTACAACAGCGTGAGCTGGCTTTCAAGCATTGTGGCCATTGTGCCGGGCAATATCGGCATCAAGGAAGGCATGATGGGGGTCGCCACCAGCCTGATGGGCGCGCTGTTTCAAAACGGGGTCGCGGTATCGCTGTTGCAGCGCGTGGCGGTGATGATCGTCTATATCGCAATGGGCGGGGTATTCGCCTACCCCGTTTGGAGGCGTTGGAACCACTCCCCCGCTGGGGAACCGCATAAACAGTAACGCAGGGAGGTAAACGCAATGAACATTGGTTTTATCGGCATTGGCGTGATGGGTGAGAGCATGGCCCGGCATTTGATGCGCAATGGGTACGTCCTTACGGTGTACAACCGCACCAAAAGCAAGGCGGAAAAGCTGCTTGAGGAGGGCGCCGCCTGGGCGGAGAGCGCGGGAGCGTGCGCGCGCGGGCAGGACGTGGTGATTACCATGGTGGGCTTTCCCAAGGATGTGGAGGAGGTCTATCTGGGAGAGGACGGCATTCTGGAAAACGCCCAGCCCGGCGCAACCCTGATTGATATGACCACCACCAGCCCGGCCCTGTGGCAGCGCATCGCGGCGGAGGCTATCAAGCGCGGCCTGCATCCGCTGGACGCGCCCGTCAGCGGCGGCGACAGCGGCGCGCGCAACGCCACCCTAAGCATTATGGTAGGCGGCTCCAAGGAGGATTTTGAGGCCATGCGGCCCATCTTTGCCTGCATGGGCAAAAGCATCACCCTTACCGGCGGCCCCGGCTGCGGCCAGCACACCAAAATGGCCAACCAGATCGCCATTGCCGGGTGCGTGGCGGGCGTGGCCGAGGCCATCCGCTACGGCGAGGCGGGCGGCCTGGATATTATCAACATGCTGGACTGCATCTCCGCGGGCGCGGCGGGAAGCTGGCAAATGAGCAACAACGGCCGCAAGATGGTAGCGGAGGATTACGCCCCCGGGTTCTTCATCAAGCATTTTATCAAGGACATGCGCATCGCCGCGGAGGAGGCGGGCAAGCGAGAGCTCGAGCTGCCCGTGCTGGAGCAGGTGCTTTCCATTTACGAGCGGATGCAGGCGCAGGGCATGGGCGATTTGGGCACGCAGGCGATTATTGAGGCGTATAGGTAAGGCTTTTTGAAGCTAAAAACATCCCGGCGGAGGCGAAGCCCCCGCCGGGATGTTTCCCATTCACCGGCTCTTATGGAACAAAAGCCGTTCATACCGCTCCAAATCGGAATCGCGCACCATGATTTCCAGCTCCTCGTCGCCCATCACGGTGTTGCGGCCCTGGGCATAGAGGGCGTCCACCTTTTTCTTTACGGATACGACCAGCGCGTCCTGCTTATCCACCACATGGCCGTCCTTGAGGCGGAAGTAGCTGTTCATCCAGTGGGCGA
>JALEIQ010000053.1 GCA_022769795.1 Clostridiales bacterium | reverse complement strand
CATTGCTGAAATGGGCCATGGCGACGAGCTGGTTATTGGCGATTGCAACTTTCCGGCTCAGTCCATGGGCGCGCGTTGCGTGCGCTGCGACGGGCATCGGGGTACGGAACTGCTGGACGCGATCCTGGCCCTGTTCCCGTTAGACCAGTTTGTGGAGGCTCCCGTTACAATTATGGCTCCCGCACCCGGCACAATGGAGGGAAACCCGCCTATTTGGGCTGAATTTAGCGAAATTGTGGAGAAACATCAGCCTGGAACCCGGATGGAGGCCATTGACCGCTTCGCGTTTTACGGGCGTGCCAGAAACGCCTACGCCACCGTTGCGACGGGTGAAAAAGCGCTGTATGCGTGCATCATCATCAAAAAGGGGTGCCTGATTTAAGAAAAAAAGGGGGAACAAGGCTATGAAAAAGATCATCAACGCTCCGGAGAGGTTTGTTCCTGAAATGCTGGAGGGCATTTATGCCGCTCATCCTGACGAGCTGGCGTGCGTTGGGGGTGATTTGCATTGCCTTGTTTCCAAGCGCAGGCACGCAGGCAAGGTGGGAATTGCCACGGGCGGCGGCTCGGGGCATCTGCCACTGTTTTTGGGCTATGTGGGCGAGGGTATGCTGGATGGCTGCTCCATCGGGGATGTGTTTCAATCGCCCAGCGCCGAACAGATGCTCAGCGTGACCAAGGAAATTGACCAGGGCGCCGGCGTGCTGTACATTTACGGCAATTATAACGGAGATATCTTCAACTTTGACTTGGCGGCCGAGATGGCTGGCATGGAGGAGGACATCCGCGTGGAAAGCGTGGTTGCGGGCGAGGACGTGGCCTCGGCCGCGCCCAGCGGGGATGGAGAGCCCAACAAGCGGCGCGGGGTAGCGGGTATCTTCTTTGTGTACAAGTGCGCGGGTGCGGCGGCAGCCGCTGGGCTTGACCTGGACGGCGTAAAGCGCGTGGCTGAAAAGGCATGCGCCAACGTGCGTACCATGGGCGTAGCGCTTACCTCCTGCACGGTTCCGCGCCTGGGACGCCCAAGCTTTGAAATTGCCGGGGACGAAATGGAAATTGGCATGGGCATTCATGGCGAACCGGGCGTTCGCCGCGGCAAGCTTCTTCCGGCTGACGAAATGGTGGACGAGATGCTTGCGCCCATCCTCAAAGACCTGCCCTTTGAAAGCGGAAACGAGGTGGCGGTGCTGATTAACGGCCTTGGCGCAACGCCCCTTGAGGAGCAGTATGTCATGTTTCGACGGGTGAAGCAGGTATTGGACGGCATGGGCATTCGCGTATTCCACGCCTATGTGGGCGAGTATGCCACCTCCATGGAAATGGCGGGAGCGTCCATCTCGCTGATGCGGCTGGATGAGGAATTGAAAGCGTACCTGTCTGCTCCGGCGGATACGCCGTTTTTCAAGCAGCGGGCATTGTAAGGGAGGCGCGGTGATGAACGCGGCGGATTTGCGCGAACTGATGCGGGTATGGGCGGAGCTGATGGAGGAAAACCGCGACTGGCTGATTGAGCTGGACAGCGTGGTGGGCGACAGCGACCTGGGCCTTACCATGAGCGACGGCTTTCGGGCGGCGGCTGACGCGGTGCGTGAAAGCGAAGCGTCCGACGTGGGCAAAACGGCCTATCTGGCCGGGAAGGCCATGGCCTCGGCAGTGCCCTCCACCATGGGAACGCTGATGGCAAGTGGGCTGATGAATGCAGGAAAAGCATTGAAGAACGTCGAAGAATTAGATGCTAAACAGGAAGCTGCGTTCTTCCAGGCATACTTTGACGGCGTAAAAAACCGCGGAAAGGCTGAACTGGGTGAGAAAACCTTCCTGGACGGGCTGTACCCTGCTGTACAGGCACTTTGGGAAGGGGCTGAAACCGGGCTTTCCCAAAAGAAAACCGCTCAACAGGCGGCCAGCGCGGCCTGGCGCGCGTTTGAAGATACGAAGAGGCTACTGGCCAAGCATGGCCGGATGGCTATTCGCGGCGAGCAATCGCGCGGAATGCTGGATCCCGGTGCCGCCGTTGCGGCGCTGCTTATGAAGGGTTACGCTCAATTCAAAGCGGACAGTGAGTGATCTGGAATGACGATCAGGGAAATTGCAACCATCGCGGGCGTTTCTCCAGCGGCGGTTTCACTGGTCATCAATAACAAAAAGGGCGTCAGTGAGGAAACGCGGCGCAGGGTTATGAGCGTGGTGGAGGAATGCGGCTATGTGGCCGCTCCGCAAAAGAAGAAGGTTGAACGCTTCCGCCTGATGGTTATCAAGTACCGCGCCCATGGTATCGCCCTGGAGGAGAATCAGGGCTTTATCGCATCGATCATCGACAGAATTGAAAGCGAATGCCGGCGGTATGCCTTTGACCTTATCATGTGCAACTGCGAGGCCAAAACGGCGGAAACGACCATCCGCGAGCTGATGCAGAATCCGCCGGACGGCGTTATTTTGATTGGCACTGAGCTGCGCGAGGCGGATTATCCCCTCCTGCGCCTGTTTACCGTACCTGTTGTGGTGCTGGATAATAACATTGTTCAGGATAATGTGGACAGCGTGGTGATGGATAACCGCCACCTGATGCAAAAAATGGTGCGGTACCTCTATGAGCTCGGTTACAGGGACATTGGATATTTTAAATTCAAATTGCCCGTGAACAACTGCGACGAGCGCTATGAGGGATATCTGGAGGAACTGGCGCGGCTGGGCCTTACGCCGCCCGAACCCGTGTATTTGAACCCGACGGTGGACGGCGCGTGCACAGATATGCAGAACCTGATTCAAAGCGGCGCGTATGTGCCGCATGGCGCGGTGGTAGCGGATAACGATACGGTGGTCATCGGCGCTGTAAAGGCCATCCGGGAGGCGGGCTACAGTATACCGGAGGATCTTTCCGTGGTAGGGTTTGACGATATTCCCTTCAGCGCCGTAACCATGCCCGCGCTTACAACCATGCGTATCTCGCGTTCCGCCATGGGCACGCTCGCGGTGGATATGATACGCAAGCGCATTAAGCACCCGGACTGGCCCGGAATGCATATGCAAATTGGCGGAAAGCTGATTGTAAGAAACAGCACCCGTCCCGTGGACGGCTGAGGATAGGGAGTACGGAGCATGCTGGTAGGTAGGGTAACGGGCTCTGTGGTGAGCACAAACAAGGTGGAAGCGCTTCGTGGCGTGAAACTGCTGATTGTGCAGCCGGTGGAGCTGGATACGCTGCGCACGAAGGAGGATTATGTGGTCTGCGTGGACGACGTTGGCGCGGGGGAAGGCGACCTGGTGTTTTGCGCCTACGGCAGTTCCGCCCGGCAGTCGGACACATCCCAAAAGCACGCTTCGGATTACACCGTGTACGGCATTGTGGATTCCATCAACATGCGCGGCCTGCGCACCTACGACAAGGCGAAGGAGAAAACGGTATGCAGTTGGCAAAAGTAATCGGCAGCATGGTAAGCACGCGCAAGTGCGGCCGTCTGGAGGGATTGAAGCTGCTGGTGGCCGTGCCCATTGATATGGACACGTTTGAGGAAAAGGGCGCGCCGTTTATTACCGTGGATACAGTGGGCGCTGGCGAAGGAGAAATTGTGATGTGGGCGGGCGGAAGCTCCTCCCGTCAGACGGAGCTGACAACCAATAAGCCTGTGGACAGCTCCATTGTGGGCATTGTGGATTTTGTGGATATTCAGGGAAAGCGTGTGTATAGCAAGGGCAACGGCCTATGAAAATTGCAAAAGTGACGGGAACGGTGGTTTCCACCATAAAGTATGAAAAGTACCGCGGCTTCAAAATGCTGAAGGTGCGCCATTTGACGCTGGAGGGCGATCCCACGGGCGAGGAGCTGATCGCTCTGGACGCGGCGGATGCGGGCGTGGGCGATATTGTGCTTGTAAATAACGATGGCGGCGCGGCGCAGATGGTTGTGGAGGACCGGTCGCTGATTGCCAGCGTGACGGTTTGCGGCGTGATTGACTCGTATACCTGGCAGGGGCGGACTGCAAACTGCCATTAGGAGGTGCGCGCTTGAACATCGGCATGGTTGTGGGCTCGGTGGTATGCACCGTTAAAACGCCCACGCTGGAAGGCATAAAGCTGCTTGTTGTGCGCCAGATTGTGAACGGACAGCCAAAAGGGCTTGTAATTGCATGCGACGGAACCCGTCAGGCGGGCATAGGCGATACGGTTTATATGATTGGGCGCAAGGAAGCCGCGCTCATGCTTGATTTGAAAGACCCGCCGCCCAGCGACCTGACCATCGCCGGGATTATTGATCCGGAAACCCTATGAATAACGAACAAAAGCCCGGCCATGCCTACGCGCTGCCGGGCTTTTGTAGCGTATGAAGGTTACCAGACCGCCTTGCTGGCGTTTGTTACGGCGTTTTGATGGTCTTCATCCACCCTTTTGGTACCGTGCGTCTTGCTGTTTTTGAAATGGATGCAGAAGTGGCCGTCAAAGCCATTGGAGATTGTAGTGGTTCCGTGCGGCATACCGTTCATGGAGGCGGCGTAGACATGGCCGTTGTATTTGATAAGGATGGCCCGCCTGCTCCAGCTCCAGGAGCCGCCGAAAATGCTTTTCATCGTGGCGGTATCCTCGGCGGTGCGGGGCTCGGCGTCCAAATGGTTTACGCCGGACCAACGCACGGCTTCAAAGGTTTTGCCGGTTTTCACGTCCTTGATGGTGAAGCGCGCATTTTTTGGAATGACGGAGGTCACGTTGTCCTCAAACCAATCCGGCACCTCTGTTTTGATGGACTTTTGGGAGCCGGTCGAGGAAGAACCCGCGGAGGCGGTTGTTCCAAAAATGACACGAATGGTGGAGGAGCCGGCAATGCCGTCGTCCTTCATGTTGCGCTTTCTCTGAAATTTCTTAACGGCGGCCACGGTACCTTCGCCATAAACGCCGTCAATTGCGCCAGAGTAATACCCCAGGCATTCCAGTGCCTGTTGGAGCTTCACTACGTTATTACCGCTGTCGCCCTCGCGGGTAGTCGCGGGTGCGGAGCCGATTTCGGAAATGCTGCTGACGGTAGGATATTTGCTTTCCGATTTGACGGCGACAGCGCTTTGGGCAGAACCCGGCTCGGGCTGCGTGGTTAGGGAAGTTTTGCCGCAGGTGCCAAAGATGCTGGTAACGGTTTCCGTGCCTGCATATCCGTCGGGCTCAAGCTTGTGCGCCCTTTGGTAGGCTTCAACCGCGGCGGTGGTGCCGCTGCCGTATACGCCGTCGATCTTTCCATCATAATAGCCCAGAATATTCAGTGCCTGCTGTAGCTTCTTCACGTCGCTGTTTTCATCGCCCACTCGCATCATGCCGGGCGCGTTGCCCAGCGCCTTGATCCTTTCCGCCGCGGTGGAGGAGCTGCCGGAGGAGGACGCGGAGGAGTTGGCCCTGTCTACATATTGCTGCATCATGTAGCCGGTGAAATTGCCATAGCGCACCTTATACCAGCTGCCGCTGGTGCTAAGAATGGTAACCTCCTCGCCCTTGGGAACGGTTTGCAGGGCGCGGGCTTCCTTGCTGGCGGATTTACGGAGCACAACCTTTGCGTTGGTGGTTCCCTGATTCTCCGCAAAGGCTGCGGGGGCGATTGCAAAGCAAGTGAGAAGAATACTTGCGCAGAGCACAAGGCCGATTGCCTTGCGAAACCAAAAGCAGCGCATCATATGGATTCATTCCTCCTTTCCCGCGATGGGAATCATGACTGAACCCTTGGTTCCAGCTCAATATATTACAAAATTATTAAATAGTCAATACAAAAAGATGAAGTGTTACAGATCTTGCGACTTCCAAATTCCAGTCATTTTGATATCTTTTCAGCAAAATTGGGGAAACTATTGACGAAAATGGAAATGGAGATTAAACTGATAACGTGTTCATGATTCATTCATAATTGGCTCATTATATGGACACATTGATTTAAGTAAGGGGTTCGTTTGTGTATGAAGGAAATCAACGGTACCATAACGCTGGCCTATGTGGAGGAGGATAACAGGCAGCGCGTCATTTTTCGCGTCATTCCGCTTTGCACCCGCGAGGGCGGCATTTTTCACGGCGGCGCAGAGGATTTTCCGGATGAAGGCAGTTTGCGCATCGTACCGGACAAGCGTGAGCAGAGCACGTTTAAGGAGCGCATGCGTGAGATTGGCGGCCTGTGCGCCATCCAGCTTTCCAGCGACGGCAAGGAGCTGATGAAGGTACGTCAAAACCGCAACTATGCTCCCGACCAGGGTGAGCACAACCAACTGGCAATCTATTCCGATGTGATTTGCGAATTTACCGAGGATGGCTGCTTTGAGGTAGTGGAGGCAGGCGAGGACGCGGCCGCCGCGATTACGGCCAAGGTGCTTTTACATAAGGACAAAATGCTGTATGGCCCCATTGATAAGGAAGACGCTCAGAAGGCTGTGATCGACAGCCTGAAGCCGTTTGGCAACGATCGTTTTTTGTTGCACACGGTTGAAACGCCCGAGCTCGGCAGGCATTTGATCTATTGGGATCCGGAGGCCACGTTGAACTGGCGTCAGCGCCGCAACAGCCTGCGCCGTCGCGAAAAAGCCAGCCAGGATGAGGAAGCCGAGGAAAAGACGGAAAAAGCGACGGCAGCCAAAAGGCCCGTTGAGGAAAAGCCGCGCAAGGAGAAACCAGAGCGCACGGCAAAGGTGGATCCGTATACGCGCAGGGTGGAGCGCGCGGCGGAGATTTTGCGCCAGGAGGAAGAAAAGAAGCTGACTGAAAAGCAGGGGAAGAATGAGGAAACCGCGCCTTCTAAGCAGGAGGAAGCGCAGCCCGCGGTCGAGGCGCGGGAAATGGTTGAAACGTCCGCGCCGGAGCAGGAAACGGCCCTGCCCATTGGCACCAAGCTGGATATTTTGGATACGGCCTTACCTTTTGAACAGCAGATCTCCCGTTTGGCGCAGCCGCTCAGCGAAGGCGCAAACCGGCTAACCAACGATGCGCCGGAGCCCGAGGAGGAAGCGCCGGAGGCGGTTGCGCATTTCTCCGGCACGCCGTTGGTGAAAATGCCCGGAAAGGCCGCGCATAGCAAGGCGAAGCCCGAGAGCATGCACCATGTGGTGGAGCAGCAGATCCGCCGCCAGCGCGACGAGGTGATGGGAACGGAAATGGGCGCGGGCGTATACGGCATGGTGGAAAACCCAATTGAAAACCTGCGCGCCTGCGTGGATTACATTTGGCAGAATGCTGATATGCGCGACCAGGCGCTGAACATGCTTATGGAGAACGAAACGTTCACGTCGGATATGGCGGCCCGGCTGCGCAGTAGAGGCACGAACTTGCGCGCTGCGGCTGCGGCGCAGGAGCAGTTGGCCGAAATTGAGGCGGACAGGCTTAGCCTGCTGATGCAGCTTGAAACGGCCAAGGCCAATGAGAAGAAATTTCGCGAGGAAGCGCTTGCCGCTTTGACGCAGAAGAAGCGCGACGAGGCGGAACGCCTCAAGAAGGAAGTAAAGCAGCTTGAGGCGACCCGCCGCCGCCTTTCCGAGGCGGCGCAGGTGTTGAGCAGCGGCACCGCAGCCCAGGTGACGGATTTCCTGGCGGCAAAGATGAACTGCCTGAGCGGTGCGGGAGAGCAGCGCGTGCTGCTTTCTCCCGTGATGGGCCAGGAATATACGCAGCAGGCGCTCGCCGAACAGCTGCGCGTGCATATGAACGACAGCGGCTTTGGCATTAACGAGGACGAGGCCATGAGCCTGCTGATTAGCTTCGCGCTGTATGACGCGGTGTGCCTGCGCGCACGCACCCTCGCGGATGCGCAGCTTTTTGCCATGGTGCTGCTGGAAAGCTTTGGCCTGCAAAGCGTTTCGGCGGCGATATGCCCCGGCGCGTATGTGGAAATGATCAGCCTGCTGCCGGAAGACGAGCGCCGCACGCCTACGGTAACGGTGCAGCCCCTTGGTACGGAAACCATGTCCGTGTTCGGGCATAAAACGATTTATCTCGCGGATGAAAGAACGCTGGCCTCGCAGCAGGATTTGATGCTGCCCTATCCGGTGATCAATGTGCCCGGCATGCTCAAGCGCGCCTTTGGCCATACGGCGGAATGGACGCCCGCGGCTCCTGCCGCGCTATCCTCCTTCGCGGCCATCCGGGCGGACGTTCATCCCATGCTCAAGGACGCGGAAAAATGGTTTGGGGAATTGAAGCGCGCGCTTAAGCAGGCGGAAATGCTGCCGCCGGACGCCATGCTTGTAAGCATGCGCAGATTCATTGAGGTAGCGTCGCGCAAGGTACGCGGGGGCTTCCTGGCGGCTGCGGACACGGCGGCTTGCCATTGGGTGGTGCCGCTGATCCTGATGAACGGGCGGGAGGCGCCCGAGATAGCGGAGGCGTTGGCGGGGCTACCGCACGCCATGGAAATGTTGGGGATACGCTAGTTGATACGACGGACAAAGGAGGATGTTGGGAATGCTGGAATACAAATTTGATACCCAGTTGCTGATTGAGGGCACGGGCCTGGACGAGGACGCGATCAACGATTACATTACCAACAATATTAAGGGCGATTGCCTGCTGGCCGTTGGCGACGATGAGCTGATTAAAATCCATTACCATACCAACGAGCCGTGGCAGGTGCTTGAGTATGGCGCCTCGCTGGGCGATATCCACGATATTGTGGTGGAGAACATGGAGCGCCAGGCCAACGGTTTGGACGGCTAAAAAACTGGAGAAAAACGGGAGAGCCCGCCCCTTGCAGGCGGGCGGGCTTGGTATGCACAAGGGCCATCCTGGAAGCAGGATGGCCCTTAAAAATTCAAAACTGGGCCCGGCCCCTTTCAAGGAGCCGGGCTCAATGCTTTTGCGAAGATTGAGGTCTTACGCTGGCTCAGTACCCGCCCGCCATGGCCTGCGTGAGAGCGGCCATGGCGGCGGCCACATCCGCCGTGGAGGCGCTGCCGCTGGACAAAATGCTTTCCAGCGTGGAAGCCGCGCCCTGGATGCTGGCATAGGCGGGGGAGGACATATCCAGCGAGGCCATGAGGTCATAGGCGCTTTGCAGCAGCTGCTGCGCGTCGGGGACGAGCGTGTTTTGCAGCGTGGGGTCCGCCTCCTCCCAGCCGGTAGCGTTGTTCTGCGAATAGCTGGTGTGGAGCTGACAGTAGCCCATGGCTCCCGCGGTTCCCAGATATTCCGCGACGATGGATGCGTACTGGGGATCGCTGGCATAGGCGCTGAGAGGATGCCCGCTGGGGATGACAACCACGCCTGTGGTCATGGAGCTGGGGCAGAACTCTGTGGCGATTTGGCCGCTTTGCACGCAGGTGGTTACGGCCTGGTGCATCTGGCAGGAAACCGTGGGCACGGTGGGCTGGTACCAGTAATCGGTCACAACGCCATAGCCCCTGCTGTCGTTTACGCAGGCGTCGGTGGCCAGCTGTCCGCTCACGGCGCAGGTGGTTACCTTCGTCAGTCCCAAATCCTCGGGGTTGGCCTCGATGATATCGCGGTTGCCCAGTCCCTTTGCATCGTGAATCTTGGTCATATAGCTTTTCCAGATAGGCAACGCGCCGGAACTGCCGGTGGATTTGGAGGAAAGAGGCTTGTAGTTATCGTGTCCTACCCAAATGGTGGAAACGTACCAGCCCGTCATGCCAACAAAGGTGACGCCGCGCTGATCGCTGTTGGTGCCGGTCTTTCCGGCAACGGTTTGACCGCTGAGCTTAGCGGCGGTAGCCGTGCCGCCCGAAACCACGTCCTTCATCATATCCACAGCCAGCCAGGCGGTGGAGGGGCGGAATACCTGACGGCGCTCCTGCTGGGCATGGCTGTCGTAGACAACGTTTCCGGCGCTGTCCGATATGCCCAGGAAGGAAATGGGAGCCTGATAGACGCCCGCGTTGCCCAGAACCCCATAGGCCACGGCTAGCTGCACGGGCGTGATACCGCTGGAGCCAAGCGACAATCCAAAGGGCGTTGCGTCAATATGGTCGCGATCCACGCCCATTCGCAGCAGAAAATCCACCGATCGGTCCACGCCCACCATGTTGAGCAGAACCTGCGCCGCGGCCACGTTGTGGCTGCGCTTCATGCCCTGCCGCAGCGTTTCGGGGCCCACATAATCGCCGCCGCCATAGTTTTTGGGCCAGGTATCCTTGCCGTCCGAGCCGGTCCAGCCACTGATGGGCACGGGAATATTGTACACCACGCTCGCGGGCGAATAGCCCAGCTCAAGCGCGGGGGCGTATACCGCGATGGGCTTGATGGTTGAGCCAATCGGCATCTTCATGTCGGTCGCGCGGTTGAGGGTTTTGCGAACCGTCGGGCGCGTGCGCGAGCCCACAATGGCCTTGAGCTCGCCGGTGCGGTAGTCCAGCACCACGGCGGCGGCCTGGGGCTGCACGATCTCATCATAAGTGCCGTCGCTGTTGAGAGTGCGGTAAACCTTATCGCTTGGGTCGCGTAGGGCGGGATAGTTGTTCCAGTTTTCCAGCGTATCCTCCACAATTTCCTGAATCTCGGTATCAATAGCCAAGGTTACGTGGTAGCCGCCTGTGCGCAGCTCGTTTTCCATCTTATAGCGGTTTTCGCTGGTATCCTCCAGGTTGTTTAGCTTTAGGAAACAGCTTACGATATCCTGTACGGCGTATTCCACATAATGGGCGTATTTATACATGCCGTCGCCCTCGGTGGTGGAGTGCTCCAGCACATGCGCCGTATCCTGGTTGAGCGCCTCCTGATACTGCTGCTGGGTGATGAACTGGTTTTCGTACATGCAGCGCAGCACATAATCGGTGCGGTCGTTGGTAAGCTTTTTGTAATCAGTGGTTTCGGAGGTGCGGCTGTAAAAGTTGCGGCGCGGGTTGTAGTAATAGGGATTGTTGGTCATACCGGCGAGCATGGCGCATTCGCGCAGGGTAAGCTCGCTCAGCTCTTTGCCGAAGTAGCCCTGCGACGCAACCTGCACGCCGTAATAGTTTTCGCCCAGATAGATGGTGTTAAGGTAATATTCCAGAATTTGCAGCTTGGTATAGCGGGTTTCCAGCTGCATGGCCAGGTAGGCCTCCTGGATTTTGCGCTTGTAGCTGAGCTCGTTGCTCAAGACGGTGTTTTTAATCAACTGCTGGGTGATGGTTGAGCCGCCCTGCTGGGAGCCGGAAACAAAGTTTTGCACGAAGGAACCTATGATGCGCTTGATATCAATGCCGTTATGGGTATAGAAGCGCGCGTCCTCTACGGCTACAAAGGCGTTGCGCAGCTGCTCGGGCATCAGGGCAATATTGACCATGATGCGGTTTTCCGTGCCCTTGTAATCGGTAATCACATTGCCCTGCGAATCGTAAAGAAAGGAAGTTTTGTCCTGATCGTCCAGCATCGCCAGGTCAAGGGTTGGGGCGGTTTCCATATATCCCTTCGCAATGCCCAGCACCGCCCCCGCCAGCGCCAGCCCGCACAGCACAATCAGGATCGCGAGCATGCGCACGGCGTTAACCAGCACGGAGAGAATAAAATTAGGCTTGGTCAGGCGGGGCTTAAAAATGGTGCGCTTTTTGGGCGCGTCCGGCTCGCCGCCGTCTTCCGGGGATCGGTAGGCGGGGTCGTCCTCCCAGCCGGGAGCATAGCCCTGCTGCTCGTAAAAATTGTTGGGTTGGGTATTCAAAGCGGCACCTCCTGCCAAAAAGGACATTTCCACAGTCTATTATAGCATACCCGTTCCACGCGCGCCATAGCGGACGCTGTAACAATCATCAGCGGTTTTTCCCGCGCATATCCATAGCAACGGGGGAGGGGAAAAGATGCCTGCATGTGGAGCAAAGAGGGGCGGATGCCTGCGCGGCTTCGTGATTGCGGCGCTGCTGGCGGCGGCGCTGATGATTGTGCTGGAGCAAAACCTGAGCCAAACGCTGTTGGATATGGCCTATGCCCAGGCGTATTCCATGGCGGTTGAAACCCTCAACCGGGCGGTAAAGCAGGTGGCGGAGGGAATAGGCTACGAGGAACTGATTGAAACCCGGATGGACGGCCAGGGGCATGTATCCATGCTGCGCGCCAAGACCATGCGCATGAACGAGATCGCCTCCCAAACGGCGCTGCTGGCGGAGGAGGAGCTCAACAGCTTTGAAAACCAATTTGTAGACATTCCCATTGGCGCGGCGCTGGGCATACGCTTTTTGTCCGGCTTCGGGCCCAGGATATCCGTGCAGATTTTGCCGGTGGGAGCGGTGAATACCAACTTTGAAACCGAGTTTGAAGCCGCGGGCATCAACCAGACGAGGCACAAGATTTTTTTGACGCTGCGCGCCACCATCAGCCTGATTGTGCCAACCGGCTCGCAACTTGTGGATGTGACCAGCAAGGTGCCCATTGTGGAGAGCATCATCGTTGGCGAGGTGCCGCAAAGCTTTGTGGATGTGAATGACAGGGACGATATGCTCAACCTGATTCCCTGAGAAGAACCGCGCAAAACAGCCCTGAACGCGCCGGATGGAGAAAAAACCGTAACAAAATGACGGGAAAAGCGCACCCAGGCCGTGGAATGCTTGACAGGTTCATACTTTTGCAATAAAATAGCA